>NZ_JAHKSN010000024.1 GCF_018863415.1 Deinococcus aestuarii
GCAGGAAATGATACGTCTCGTCATCGACATCACTCGGGTACCCTTGTCGCACCATCCCCCATTCTGCTCACCACAGACCCTCTCCCCTCAACTTGGAACGCCTTTTACACAGCCTCTAGGCCCCTGTACGAAAACCGGCCCCCTCGCCCCCTCCCTCCGCTCTACACTGGGGGGGTGAAGAGGGCTTGGGCCGTGGGTCTGTCTGCCGCCGCGCTGCTGGGCGGCGCACTCGCGCTGGGAGTCGCCGTGGGGGACGGCGGCGGCGGGCGGCTTGCCCCCGGATTGAAGGTCGCCGGGGTGGACGTGGGCGGCCTCACCCGCGAGGCGGCGGCCCTGGCCCTGGAGGAGCGGAGCGCTGCCCCCCGGGTCACGGTGACGGCGGGTCCCCGCACCTGGACGGTGGGCGCCGACCGGCTCGGCTGGCGGGCGGACGTGGGGGCGAGCCTGGACGCCGCGGCGCGGGCGGGCGCCGAGCGCACCGTGCTGGAGCGCATCCGAGGCCTCATCGGCCAGGCGCGGGTGCAGGAGTTCCCGCTGGTGACGAGGGTGGACGCCGCCCGGGCCCGCTCGGGGCTCTCGGCGCTCACCCGCGAGGTCAACACCCAGCCGAAGGATGCGACCGTCTTCTTCGACAAGGCCACCCTCCGCTACGCCGTGACCCCCGACTCTCCGGGCCGCCGCGCCGCCGTCGAGGTGGCCGCGAACGCCTACGCCGCGAACCCCGCCCTGACCACCCTGACCGTGCCCGTGACCGAGTGGAAGGCGCGGTACCCGGCCCGGGCCGTGCGGGCGCACGTGGAGCGCGGCAACCGCCTGATCCGGCCCCTTACCGTGCGGCTGGAGGGCACGGCTCTGGTGGGGGAGCTGAAGCCCCTCCAGGTCGCCAACCTCTATTGGGTGCGCGGGTCGGGCATCGTCCTCGACGACGCGATGGTGCAGGCCGTCTTCAACCGCTTCGCCGGGGAGATGGACCGCCCCGCGCAGAACGCCCGCTACGTCCTGCGGGGCGGTGAGTTCGTGAGGGTGGGGGAGAAGGCGGGGCTCGTCACCCGCAGGGAGGCCGCCCTCGCCGCCCTCCGCAAGGCGATTCTCGACCCGGCGGTCACGACGCTCGTGTTTCCCAGCGAGGTGAGCCGCCCCACCCTGGGCCTCGCCGCGTTGCCCGATCCCGCGGGGCTCGAACTCATCGCCAGCGGGCGCAGCACGTACTTCCGCAGCAGCCCCGAGCGCCGGGCCAACGTCGCCGTCGCCGCCGCGAAGATCAGCGGGGTGGTGGTGCCCGCCGGGGAGGACTTCAGCTTCCTGAACGCGCTCGGGCCGATCACGCCCGGCAACGGTTTCGTGGGCGGGCTGATCATCAGCGGCGGGAGGACGGTGGACGGCCTGGGCGGCGGGGTGTGCCAGGTGTCCACCACGGCCTTCCGCGCCCTGTACTCGGCGGGGCTGCCCGTCGTCGAGCGCAACCCGCACTCCTACCGGGTGAGCTACTACGAGCCGCAGGTGGGCTTCGAGGCCGCCGTGTACGACCCCGGCGTGGACCTCAAGATGAGGAACGACACCGGGGCGCCCCTCCTGATCCGCACCGTGAACGACAACGCCCGCAGCACGCTGGAGGTGCAGGTCTGGGGGGTGAAACCGGAGCGCACCGTCACCGTCCACCCCGCCGTGATCCTCTCTCGCACGCCGCACCCGCCCGCCCAGTACGTGGCGAACCCGGAGATGCGCCCCGGCGCCCTGCGGCAGGTGGACTGGGCCCAGGACGGGTACAAGCTCTCCATCACGCGCACGATCAGGGACGCGGCGGGCACCCGCACCGACAAGGTGGGCACCGAATACAAGCCCTGGCGCGCGGTGTACGAGTTCGGCCCGAGGGACTGAGCGTCACCGGAGCGCCTTCCCCGCCAGCCGCGTGGGGATAAGCCGCTCCAGCAGCGTCACGAGGTCCGGGTCCATGACCCCGTACTCGTCGGGAATGCCCAGGGTGAGGAGGCGGGCGTCGGGCAGGGCGCCCCCCAGCTTCGAGCGTATCCAGTCGCGGTGCCTTTTTTTCATACACACGGCCACGTCCGCCCACTCCAGCAGGTCGCGGGTGAGGGGCGTGTCCGCGTCCCGCGCCGTGCCCGCCGAGGCGACCTCCCAGCCGGGGTGGGTGCGGAAGAGGGCCTCGGCGGTGGGGCTGCGCAGGCGGTTCTGGGTGCAGACGAACAGCACCCGCAGGGGACGGTCCGGGACGGTCAAGGTTCCCGCCCCCACGTCAGCCACTCGGCCTCGAACTCGCCCTGCTCCCGCGGGGCGTGCGCGCGTGCCCACGTGGCGGCGGCCTCCGTGTCGTAAGCCGTGCGGCGGAACTCGGCGGCCCAGGTCCCCTTCCGGCGGGTCAGCAGCACCCAGCGCGCGAGGGGGAGGCCGTCTTTCTGGCGGCTGACCGGGCCCGCGTTCACCACCGTCACCCCGTCCACCACGCTCAGCAGCTCGCGGTGGGTGTGCCCCACGACGCAGACGCGCCCCCCCGAGTCGAAGGTGAAGCTGCCCAGCCGTTCCCTCACCTCCCGGAAGCGGGCGGGCCGGGTGTGCTCGCCTTCTTCCGTGAGCAGCAGGTCCTCCCACGGGCTGCGCGGGCTGCCGTGGGCCACGCGGACCTCGCCGTCCGCCACGTCGAGGAAGGTGGGGAGGGCGGCCAGGCGGCCCGGCACCTCGGGAGGAAGCTGGGCGAGCAGCCACGCACGCATGGTCTCCTTGCCCTCCCGTAGCCCGGCCACGCGCTCGTCGGTGTTGCCGCGCACGGTGGGCGGGGCGTGTTCAGCCTGAAGGGTCCACGCACCCCCCGGGTCCGCCGCGCCCCACACCGTGTCGCCGAGGTTGCAGATCAGGTCCGGGGCCGCTTCCCCGATCTCGGCCAGCACCGCCTCCACCGCGAAACGGTTGCCGTGAACGTCCCCCAGAACGGCGAGTCTCATGCCTTCCTCCCTGCCCGTCGTCCCGGGTCGGTGAACCGTGGGTTTCGTCTGGCGACTGGAAACTGGCGACTGGCCGCCTTCCCTACTGCGGCCTGCGGATCGCCGCGAAGATCAGTCCGAAAAGGACGCAGGTGAACACGATGGCGAAAAGCGAGGCGGTCGCGTTGAAGGTGGGGCGCAGGGCGTCGCCCGTGAAGCGGTAGACGGCGTAGGGGGCGAGCCAGCCCAGGGCGTAGAGCAGGGCACGGCGGGGGTAGGCGCGGGTGGCCGCGGCCTCGGGAAACATGCGGGCCGGGACGATCATGGCGGGGATCAGGAGAAGTTGCGCGAGCCAGAACCACACGGGCAGGTCCCCGAACCCGTACTCCAGCCCGGCGAAGACCACGTTCAGGGCCGCGATGAGGAGGCCCGTCACGAGCATGGAACGAAGCAGCAGCGAGTTCACACCCGGCATGTTCGCACAGACCACCCGGCCCGGCCCGCGTCGCCCGGACCCACCGTCCGCGTGACGCTCCACGCGCCCCGGCGAGCGTCTTGTGGCCGGGGCCACCCGCCTCCATCATGGGCGGGATGACCGACCACGCGCACAAAGACCCCCTCCACGGCGTCACCCTCGAACAGATCGTCGTGCGGCTCGCGGAGCGCTACGGCTGGGCGGAGCTGGGGCGGCGGGTGCCGGTGCGCTGCTTCCAGCAAGACCCCAGCGTGACGAGCAGCCTGAAGTTCCTGCGGCGGGTGCCGTGGGCGCGGGCGAAGGTGGAGGCGCTGTATGTGACCCTGGTGCGTGACGAGCGGGAGACCTGAGAACAGCGACAGCCTCGCGCCCTCACAGATCATTTGACACAAAAATGCTGTCATGTTGAGCGCGGGAGAAGCACCCCCAGGCTGTGTACATGACCCCTCGCTTGCGCTCAGGGAGACGACTGTTCTTCCGTCAAACGTTCTGGGTACTTCTGGGAAGGAGGTGAGTCGTCAGCACGGCGGGGAGCCGTGGTCCGTCATCTCACATGGAGGGAGATCGTCGGACCACTGCCGTCCTTCCGGATGCGGTGGTGAGCCTCAGCGGCTCAGCCTGAGCACCCGCCCGCTGCCGTACTCGACCACGTACAGCTCACCGGCCTCGTCCTCCCCGAAGGCCGAGGGATTTTGCACCTGCCCGATCCTGACCTTGTTCCAGTTCTGCCCGGCCGTGGGGGCGGCCCAGACATTGCCCGAGCCGAAGTCGCCGAAGACGTACCGGCCCTTGAGTGCCGGGACGGCATTGCCCCGGTACACGTACCCGCCCGTGATGCTCTGGCCCTCGGTGCGCCCGTACTGCAACACGGGGTCGGTCAGGCCCTCGGTGCGGCAGCCGTTCGGCGGGTTGAAGCACGAACGGCCCTCGCGGACGCGCCACCCGTAGTTCTCGCCGCCCCGGCTCGCGCGGGGCTGGCGGTCCACCTCCTCGAACTCGTTCTGGCCCACGTCGGCGATGATCAGGTCGCCGGACACGCGGTCGAAGGAAAAGCGCCAGGGGTTGCGCAGGCCGTATGCCCAGATGTTCGGGTTGGCCCCCGCCCGCGTCAGGAAGGGATTGCCGGGGGCGGGCCGGGCCGCGTCGCCGCCCACGTCGAAGCGCAGGATCTTCCCGAGGGGCGAGGCGAGGTTTTGCCCGTTGTCGAGGGGATCGCCCCCCGACCCGCCGTCCCCCAGCCCCAGGTACAGGAAGCCGTCGGGCCCGAAGGCGATCTGCCCGCCGTTGTGGTTGGCGTACGGCTGTTCGGCGGTGAAGAGGACGCGGGCGCTCTGGGGGTCGGCGCGGGAGAAGTCCGGGGTGGCGGTGTAGCGGGCGAGCACCGTATCTCCCTCGCGGTCGGTGTAGTGGACGTACAGGCGGCGGTTGGTCTTGTAGGCGGGGTCGAAGGCGAGGCCCAAGAGCCCGCGCTCGCCCCCCGCGCTCGTCAGGCCCTGGACGTCGAGGAAGGGCTGGTCGCGCAGCCTCCCCCCCTCGATCACCCGAACAAGGCCCGCCTGCTCGGTGGCGTACATCCGGCCCGAGCCGTCGCCCGCGTGGGTGAGGGTGGTGACCTGCTCCAGGCCGCTCACGAAGGGGGTGAAGCGGACCTGCGGCGAGGCGGTGTTCTGGGCGCAGGCGACCGTGGCAAGCAGGGCTGCGAGGGCCAGCGCGGCGGGGAGGCGGGTTGTCGACATAGGCCAGTGTGCCGGGTCGCGGTTACGGGAAGTGTGAGCGATTCGGGGCTCAGTCGTCCTCGTCGTCACCTTCCCCACCACTCGGGCCGCACGCCGCGAGGCTGAAGACGACGAGCCCGCCCAGCATCCACCGGATCCCGTTCTGCATGGGTCACGGTCGACGCGGGCGGGGGGTCCTTGCGTGTGGGGCCGTTGAGGAGGGCGTCCCGTTCTCCGTGCCGCCGGGAGCGGGTAGGCTGGGCCATGACGAAAACGGCGCCCACCCCCGCTTGGCTGGAGAAGTACCGCACCCCCGGCCCCGAACGGCTCAGGCTCCACGCCTCGCTCTTTGTCCTCCTCGCCGTGACCGCCGTGCTGGGCCGCGCCCGCCCGGATGACCTCGGTGTCGGCGGCACGTTGCGCCGGAGCACCTTCGCCCGCGTCATGTTCATGGATGTGGGGGCACTGAGCACCCTCGGGGCGCTCTCCCTCGTGCTGAACGGCAAGACGGCGGTGCGGGTGCCCGCGGCTCTTGCGACGCTCTTCGTCGGGAGCTTCGCGCTGCTGCCCGCGCTGGCGTGGGAGGACTGGGTAGAGATGCAGGAGGAGAAGTGAACTGGCAAAACTTTGGCGGATATGACCCTGCGAGACTCACGCTCTCCTGCTCGTAGGGAGAATCGGGGATGTCGCCGGATACGGAAAGTGAAGCCCAGAGGGACGTCACCCTGCGATATCTCGGAGATGCTGTTCGGGCGTTGGCGCAGCCTGCCTTGGTTCAAAAAGAATTGTGTGCTGAAAATCCTCTGGCTGGTGATGAGCTGGCGGTGGATTTCGAGGCCTGGTATGAGCCCGCGGTTCGCAACGGACTTCTGAGCGACTGGTTGGCGGAGCAACGTGAGGCGATTGAGCAGGTTGACGCCCTTTTAACCAAAATGGCATCGCTGAACGACATGGGGCTATGGACGCAGGAGGCGTTGGAGACGAGCCCGTGGTGGGAAAAAATGCGAGTTGTCGCCCGTCGTCTGCTGATAGCAGTGGGCTGGTCATTGGAACGACCGTTGACCGTAGTGAATGTCATCGTCGTCGACCCAAAGGAGTGAAGGAGTTCTGCTAGACCCCCATGTGGAAGGAGGCGCCTGGAGTGGCAGTGTCATTCTCCGCTTCCGTGGTTGGAACGACTATCCTGCTGCTGGCCGCACTGCGTCGGCGCGGCCGAAAGAAAGCCGCCCAACCCTCCGGACGGCCTCTTCTGACGGGTTCGGCTTACGCCTCCGCCGCCTCCCCCTTCTTACCCCGCTTGTACGGCCCCTTCTCCTTCCACTTCAGGCGCACGGGGACGCCGGCAAGCCCCAGGTCCTCGCGGATGCGGTTTTGCAAGAAGCCCTCGTAGGCCCGGGTCACGAACTCCGAGCGGTTGCAGAAGATGGCAAACGTCGGCGGCGCCGTCTCCACCTGCGTCATGAAGTACATCCTCAGCGGCTTGCCGTGGAAGTTGGGCATGGCCTGACGCATCTGCCAGACCTCCAGCCAACGGTTGAGTTCGGCGGTGGGGATGCGGCTTTGCCACTTCTCGTGCAGCTTCATCGCCTCGGCGAGCATGTCGTGGATGCCGTAGTCGTTGATCGCCGAGGTGTACACGCGCGGCGCGAAGGCGATGTGGTGGAGCTTCTGGTTGAGGTCTTTCTCGGTACGTTTGAGGTCCTCGTCGGGCACGAGGTCCCACTTGTTCACCACGACGATCACGGGCTTGCCGCTGTCGTAGGCGAGGTTGGCGAGCTTGAGTTCGTGGTCGCCGATCTCGGTGGCGTTCACGACGAGCCAGATCAGGTCGCTTCTCCCGATGGCCGCCTGGCTGCGCTGGATCGCGTAGTCCTCGATGGCCGTGTCGGGCTTCTTGCGGATGCCCGCCGTGTCCACCAGAACGAAGCGCTGCCCGCCGTAGTTCCACTCCACGTCGAGGCTGTCGCGGGTGGTGCCGGGCCTGTCCGCCACGATGGCCCGCTCGCTCTGGGTGATGGCGTTCAAGAGACTCGACTTGCCCACGTTCGGGCGCCCGATCAGGCTGATTCGGATGGGCGCGACCTCCGGCACGTCCTCGTCGTCCTCGGGGAGGTGGGTCATCACCCGGTCCATCAGGTCGTCGAGGCCACGCGCGTGTTCGGCGCTGACGGCGACCGGATCGCCGAAGCCCAGGCCCCACAGCTCGGCCAGATACACGTCGTGCTTGGGGCTGTCGATCTTGTTGGCGACGACGATGACGGGCTTGCCCAAGCGGCGCAGCCACTCGGCGACCTCGTAGTCGGCCGCGGACAGACCCTCACGCGGGTCGAGGACGAAGATGACGGCCTGGGCCCCCTCCATCGCCCACTCGGCCTTCTCGCGGATGGCCTGCTCCCACTCGTCCCCGCTCCACAGCCCCCCGGTATCGACCAGGGTGATGCGGTGGTTGTGGTAGAGCATCAGGCCTTCCTTCGCGTCCCGCGTCACGCCCGGGAAATCGGCCACGACGGCCTCGCGCCGCCCTACCAAGCGGTTGAACAGGCTGGACTTGCCGACGTTGGGCCTACCCACGATGGCGACTTTGTGCATGTGGACGCTCCTTTCGGTGTCGAAACTTCCCTGGCGTCAGCAGGAGGTTTCGCCGCTGCCCGCCGCCTGTCTCAAGGCTGGGCGGGCCATAGACCAAGAAGATTAACAGGGAGAGACCTGACGGTTTGAAAGCTGAGTCGCCGTGTAAGCGTCCGCACCGTCTTGAGGGCGGCGGCGGGCGAACATCCCCCATGCGGAAGAGAAGTTGGGGGCTGGGCCTCCTCCTGGCGGGGGGCGGGGCGGTGGCCTGGGCGCACTACGCGCCCGCCCTGCCGGACAGCGCCATAGCGAAACCGTCCCGGCAGTTCGGGCTGCCCTTCGCCGGGGCGCCGGGGCCCGAGACGTGGCTGCTGGGCCAGGGCTACGGCAACACGACGGGGGCGTACCGCCAGCGCCGCTCGACCTACGTCAACCTTCAGGGCGTCCACGCGGGGCTGGACTTCAGCGCCCCCTGCGGCACCCCGGTCCGCGCCATCGGGGACGGGGTGGTCGCCGAGGTGGACGGCCCGCACGGCAGCCCGCCGCACAACGTGGTGATCAACCACGCGGGGAACCTCAGCAGCCTGTACGGGCACCTGCGGGTGCGCTCACCCTTGCGGGTGGGGCAGCGGGTCACGCGCGGGCAGGTCATCGGCGAGAGCGGCGACTCGCAGTTCACCTGCGTGAGCGCCCCGCACCTGCACCTGGAGCTGCGCGACCGCTCGCACCAGCGGTTTTTCAACCCCCTGCCCTACATCGCCGCCGACTGGGATTCCCTGGCGCTGGCGGGCAGCTTCGGGCGCGGCTACGAGTACGACCTCGCCGCGCCCCGCAAGTGGCAGACGCCCGAGTCGCAGCCTGAAGTGCGGCGGGGCGGGCGCATCCTCAACGAGTTCGCCCGTCCGTGGCCGCCCTCGCCGGGAGGTGCCAGGTGAGACGCGCCCTCGCCCTCGCCCTGGCCCTCGCGCTCCCGGCCTCTCCCCTCGCCGCCACCCTGCCGTCGCGGGCCGTGCTCTCGGGAACCTGCTGCCCCGGCGCGGTCTGGACGCCGGACTCCCAGGCCCTGCTCTTCCTCGACGGCCCGCCCGCACGCCCCACCACGGGCATCTATCAGGTGTCGGCGGACGGCGAGACGGTCAACCGCCGCTTCTCCACCGTCGCCTTCTTCTCACCGAAGCTGCGCTGGGCGGTCAGGCCGGGCACGGGGGAGAACACGACCATCGAGCGGCTCGCGGACGGGCGGAGATTTACCCTCCCCACGCGCGGCGGGGACGTGACGTGGACGGCTTCCGAGAACCGCCTCGCCTACACCCGCAGCGACACGGCGGGCAACTTCGACCGCCGCTCCACCCGCGTCTTCGTGGCGGACGCGTTCGGCTCGCCGCGTCAGGTCGCCACCCTGTACGGCGGCGGGATCAACGGGTGGCTGAACGAGACGACCCTCCTGCTGAACGGCAAGCGCAGCGCGGCGAACCGCGACCGCGAACTCTTCACCCTGAACACGCGCACGGGGGAGCGCCGCCCCCTCGCCTCCGCCCTCTCCTTCCGGGGAGTGAGCGCCAGCCCCGACGGTTCGCGCGTGATCTACTACGTCGCCTTCGACTCGGCGGCCCGCAACGGCCTGTGGCTGCGGCCCACCTCGGGCGCCGCGCCGCGCAAGCTGGACGCCTTCGGCTCCTACCGCTGGCGCGACGCCCGGCGCCTCCTCCTGATTCCCCTCAAGGCCGACGGCTCCCCCCACGTCCTGCGCGAGTACGACGCCCAGACGAACGCCTGGCGCACCCTCGGCGACCTCGGCGATCAGGTCCGCCAGGGCGACTGGAACGTCAGCCCCGACGGGAAAAAGGTGTCGTACCTCAGCGCGCGCGACGGAAACGTGCGGGTGGTGGAGCTGCCTTGAGAGCGGTCAGCTTTCAGCCGTCAGCAAAAACGGTTCTGCTGAAAGCTGATGGCTGACAGCTACGTCAAAAACAGCCGGTACGCCGCGTTCCCCGTCATCTCCGTCGCCGGGTAGCCCACCCCCCGGAGGAAGGCGGCGAACGCGCCCAGCTCCTCGTCGGGGACCTGGATTCCGGCGAGGACGCGGCCATGCGCGCTGCCGTGGTTGCGGTAGTGGAAGAGGCTGATGTTCCAGCCCGCGTGGAGGTGGGTCAGGAATTCGAGGAGGGCGCCGGGCCGCTCGGGGAAGGTGAAGGAGTACACCCGCTCGTTCGTGGCCTCGGGGGCGCGTCCCCCGACCATGTGGCGGATGTGGACCTTGGCGATCTCGTTGTCGGTGAGGTCGGTGACGCCGTACCCGTGCGCGGTGAGGGCGTCCACGAGTTCTGACCGCTCGCCGGGGTGCCGGAGCTGCACGCCCACGAAGATGCGGGCCTCGGGACGGGGAGCGTAGCGGTAGTTGAACTCGGTGATGGCGCGCGGGCCGATCACCTCGATAAAAGTGCGGAAGGCGCCGGGCCGCTCGGGAATCGTGACGGCCAGGGTCGCTTCGCGCCGCTCGCCGATCTCGGTGCGCTCGGCGACGTGGCGCAACCGGTCGAAATTCATGTTCGCCCCGCAGGTCAGCGCCACCAGCGTCTCCCCCGCGAGGCCCCGCTCGGCGGCGTACTTCTTCAATCCCGCGACCGCCAGCGCCCCGGCGGGTTCCATCACGGCCCGCGTGTCGTCGAACACGTCCTTGATCGCCGCGCACACCTCGTCGGTGTTCACCCGCACCCAGTCGTCCACGTAGCGCCGCGTCAGGTCGAAGGTGTAGGCGCCCACCTGCTTGACCGCCACCCCGTCCACGAAGATGCCCACGGTGCCCAGCCGCACCCGCGTTCCCGCTTGCAGGCTCTGGTACATCGCGTCGGAGTCGTCGGGCTCCACGCCCACGATCCGCACGTCGGCCCACAGCGCCTTGAGGACCGACGCCACCCCCGCGATCAACCCGCCGCCCCCCACCGGCACGAACACGGTGTAGACTCCGCCCTCGACCTGCCGCAGGAGTTCGAGCGCGATGGTGCCCTGCCCGGCGAGCACCAGGGGATCGTCGTAGGGGTGCACGAAGGTCAGCCCCGACTCGCGTTGCAGCCGGTAGGCGTGGGCCTCCGCGTCGCTGAAGGAGTCCCCGTGGAGGACGACCTCCGCGCCGCGCGACCGGCACGCCTGCACCTTGATCTCGGGGGTGGTCACGGGCATCACGATCACCGCCTTCAATCCGAGTTCCTGGGCGGCGTAGGCGACCCCCTGCGCGTGGTTGCCCGCCGAGGCGCAGATCACGCCGCGGGCGGCCTCCTCGGGGGTGAGGTGGCTCATCTTGTTGAAGGCGCCGCGCAACTTGAAGGAGAAGATGGGCTGCTGGTCCTCGCGCTTGAGCCATACCGTGTTGCCGCAGCGGGCGCTGATGCCGGGCGCGGCGCTCAGGGGCGTCTCCACCGCCGCGCGGTAGACCCGGCTCGTCAGCGCCAACCGCAGCACGTCCTGCGCGTCCAGCGAGCCGGGAGTAAAGTCCTGGGTCTGCGTCATGTCCTCATTCTCCTCGCCAAGAAAAGGCCCCCGCCTCGTGCGCGGGGGTAAACGTGGGGCGCGCGGGCCCCGGCACCGTCAGTCCCCGGGAGCCCGAAAAATTCGCGCCGCCTGCATGGGGAGAGGATAGGGGCGGGGCGGGGCAGCAAGGGGGCGCAGGGGTAGACAAGGGGCGCGGCTTTCCGTCCACGGGTTCGGGCGGTCGGTGGGAACAGGCCCTCTCGTGACGTGGCCCAGGTTGCGGCCCCCGCCCTCAGCGTCCCCTCAACTTCTCGGCCCTGTCCTGCGCGGCATGGGCGAGGTCTTCGAGGGCCTGGACCTGCTCAGAAGGGGTGGTGCCCGTCTCTCCCACCTTCTCGACCACCGCCTCCCCGATGCGGGCCAGGACCCCCAGTTGGCGGGAGTTGGCCTCGTCGAGTTCGGCGATACGTTCCACGACCTCCTCGCCGATCTCGCCCAGCGCCTGCACCTCCTCCTGGGCGCCGAGCTGCCGGATGGCCTCCACCCGCTGGAGGTGATCGGCACTCACCCGCTCCAGCCGGGCGATCTGTTCGAGGGTGTCCGATTGCGCCCGCGCCGCCTCGATGATGGTCGAGAGGGCGCCGACCTGCGCCTGCAACCGCTCGTGAATCCGGCGCAGGGCCTGGACGCTCACCTCGCTCACGGGCGTCCGGGCCACCTCGTCGAGCGCGCGGCGCACCAGCGCGTCGAGGGCCTCGGAGGCGCCGAGCTGTTCCTCGCCGCTCTGGACGATCTCCGAGAGCGCCTGCGCCTGCGCCTCGCGCGCCTCGCCCGGGGCGGCCAGCGGCAGCGTCCGTACCTGCTCGGTCGTCAGGCGCACGACCTGCCGCAGAGCGTCCGTCGCGGCCAGGCCCTCCCGCCCCGCCCGGATGATCGCCTCCAGCGTGCTCGTCTGCGCCCAGCCCGCCGCCCCCACGTGCTCGCGCGCCCGCGCCTCCGCCACCCGGCGCCGATGCTCGCTCACCGCCTGCTGTGCGTTCGCCAGCAGGGCGTCTCTCTTCTCGACCGACCCGTCCACCCGGCCATGTTGTGCCCGGCAGATCATGAGAAAAGTGTCCCAAACCGGAAAGCGCCAGGAGCGCGGGAAGGCAAGCTCTGCCGTGGGCCGGTGAAGGCGGGATGAAGCGGACGGGACAGGCCCCTTGAGGTCCGGGCGCCGGGGCGGCTATACTTCCCAGGCTCGCCCCGTGCCCGCCGCGCGGGAGCCGCACATCAGGCCAAGAACGTCTCTGCCCGGCTCAGCCGGGAGGTGGGGCGGTCCGCTGGCGAAGGAGTCCAAGATGCAAAGTGCCGTCAAAGTCAACCGTGGCGCGATCCTGCGCGCTGTCGAGCAGCCCCACGTCAAGCAGGGGCACCCCGAGTTTCAGCCGGGGGACACGGTGCGGGTCGAGACCAAGGTGGTCGAGGGCAACCGCACCCGCAACCAGGCCTTCGAGGGCGTGGTCATCGCCGTCAACGGCACGGGCAGCCGCAAGAGCTTCACCGTCCGCAAGATCAGCTTCGGTGAGGGCGTCGAGCGTGTCTTCCCCTTCAGCAGCCCCCTGCTCGCCAAGGTGACCGTACTGGAGCGCGGCAAGGTGCGCCGGGCCAAGCTGTACTACCTGCGCGAGCTGCGCGGCAAGGCCGCCCGCATCAAGAGCGACCGCAGCCGCGTGATGAAAGACGCCGCCCGCGCCAAGGCCAACGCCGCCGCGCCCGCCGTCACGGCCACCGAAGCGGGAAGTGACTTCACGCCCGTCGAGACCCTCGGCGAGTAGGCGCATCCCGCCCCTCTCCGCCCGCCCGCGACGGTGGGCGGTTTTCTTTGGCGTGTGTTTTCCCGACCTGGGCTTTTGCCCGCCCCTCACGTTCCCCCCCGGGGAAGGCTTGCTAGGCTGCCCCGCGTGACCACGCCCCGCCTCCTGCCCGCCGAGTTGCCGCTTCTCCTCGCCTTCGACCTCGACGGCACCCTGATTCCCGACCAGGGCCGCGAGGTGCCGGAGGCGAGCGTGGCGGCCCTGGCGCGGCTGCGGGGGGTGGGCGTGCGGGTGGCGATCATCACGGGCCGCGACACCGCTCCCCGCCCCGTGCGCGAGGCCGTGCGGCCCGACGCCATCGCCTCCAACAACGGCGGCCGCATCGAGGTCGGCGAGGAACTGCGCGCCGAGGCCCGCTTCAACCCCGCCGAGCTGGCGGCGGTGCTCGCCCACGAGCTGGAGGATGCCCGCGTGGTCGTCTTCACGCCGGACACGCTCTACATCGACCTCCCGCCGGGCCGCGAGCCCGAGCCGTGGATGCGGATGCGTTCCTGGCGCCCCCTCGCCGAGGCGCCCACCGACGGCGTGCTCAAGGTCGGCTTCTACCACCCCGGCGTGAGGGACTTCGCCGCCCGTCTGAAAGCCAAGCACCCCGGCCTCGTGCTCACGGGCGCCCAGCCCCCCTATGACCACTTCCTCACCGTCACCCCGGTCGGCGCTCACAAGGGCGCGGCCCTCACCCTGATCGCGGAGGCGCTGGACATTCCCCTGGAACGCACGGTGGCCTTCGGCGACAGCGACAACGACGAGGCGATGCTCGAACTCGCCGGGTACGCGGTGCAGCTCGGCACCCTGCCCCTCCTCGCCCGCCACGCCCACGCGCAGGTGGAGGGACCGGAGGCGTTGGGAGCCTTCCTCGACGCGCTGGCCGATCGGCTGGAGGAGACGTTGGCGCCGCAGACCAGCGGGTTATAGGCGACGGCTAAACACCTCCCGCCCGCCCCCCAGGTGCAGGTGGTGGCTCAGACCCGGCGGCGCGTCCGCAGGGCGGTGAGCGATCACCATGACGTGCGTGCCTTGCCTGGCGAGCCCCGGCAACAGCGCGAGGAAGCGGGCGCGGGCCTCCGTATCCAGAAAGTCCAGCCCCTCGTCGAGCATCAGGAGGCGGGGGGCGTGCGCGACGGCGCGGGCGAGGAGCAGGCGGCGCAATTGCCCCTGAGAAAGGGTCTCGGCGCTGCGGATGAGCAGATCGCTGACGCCGAGGTGCGCGGCCAGCGCCTCGACCCGCCCGGCCCGCTCGGGCGTGAGATCGGGGGCGAACCCCTCCGTGCCGCCCCACGCGCTGCCGATCACGTCCCGCCCCGTCCACTCGCGCCGCTGCCGGATGCCGACCTCGGCACCGACCAGTCCTATCGTGCGCCGCCGTGAGGTCAGCAGGTCACGGGCCAGGTAGGGCCGCTCGACCGTGCCGCCCAGGACCGGGTGGAGTTCCCCGGCGATCAAGCGGGCGAGGGTGCTCTTGCCGCTGCCGTTCTCCCCGGTGACGAGCCAGTGCTGCCCGGCCTCCCACGTCCAGTCCAGCGGGCCGAGGGCGAGGTGGCCGTTGCGGTAGACCCGCGCGTCCCTCACCCGCACGAGGTCGCCGGAGCCGGGGGGGGTGGGGAGGGACACGTCCGCGTCCGCCGCCGCGTGTGGCCCGCCCTCCGCCGTGACCCGCCCCTCCCTCACGTGCAGCGTCCGCCAGGGCAGCGGCGGCGCCTCCTCGGGCCGGTGCGTGGCGAGCACGACGGCGACGCCCGCCCGGTGCACCCTCGCCAGCACGCCGCCCAGCTCCGCCCGCGCCTTCCCGCTCAGCCCGTCGGTGAACTCGTCGAGGAGCACGGCCTCGGGACGCGGCATCAGGGCCCGGGCGAGAACAGCCCGCCGCCGCTGCCCGTGGCTGAGGGTGCGGAAGTCGCGGGCGAGGAGGGGCAGGGTGCCCGTGAGCGACACGACCTCCTCCAGCCGGGCGAGGGCTTCCGGCGTGGCCTCCCACAGCCGCAGCGTGTCCCCCTCGAAGCCCGCCAGCAGCACGTCGCGCACGGTCTGGGCCCACTCGCGCGTGAGGTAGAAGGCCTCGGCGTCCGGCCCGACGACGGAGAGCGTTTGTCGTGCTCGCACCGCCGACCGCTGCACCTCACCCCCCAGTCGGTAGACGCGCCCACCGTCGACCGGGGCGACCTCTCCGGCGAGCAGGCGCAGCAGCGTGGTCTTGCCGCCGCCGTTCGGGCCGCTCAGACGCAGGGCCTCGCCGGGGTGCAGGCAGAGGGTCACTCCTTCGAGCAGCGTTCGCCCGCCCGCCCGCACCGTCACGTTCCTGAGTTCCACCAGCGGCCCCGTCATCGCCGCCGAGTGTAGAGCGGGAACCTGTTTCCCCGCCCCCGCGTAGGGAAGACAGGAGGCCACAACCTATGGGCGTACTCATTCTCGTCAGCGTTCTCGTGCTGCTCGTCATCGTGACCCTGCTCGCGGGCGTCAAAAGCGTGCCGCAGGGCTACGAGTGGACCCAGGAGAGATTTGGCAAGTTCCTGCGCACCCTCAAGCCGGGGCTCAACCTGATCATCCCCTACATCGACCGGGTGGGCCGCAAGGTCAACATGATGGAGCAGGTCCTCGACGTGCCCTCGCAGGAGGTCATCACCAAGGACAACGCCCTCGTCACCGTGGACGCTGTGGTCTTCTATCAGGTCCTCGACGCCGCCAAGGCGAGCTACGAGGTCCGCAACCTCGAGCAGGCGACCCTCAACCTCACCATGACGAACATCCGCACGGTGATGGGCGGCATGGACCTCGACGAACTGCTCTCCAACCGCGACCAGATCAACGCCCGGCTGCTGCTCGTGGTGGACGAGGCGACCGAGCCGTGGGGCGTCAAGGCCACCCGCATCGAGGTCAAGGACATCCGCCCGCCCGCCGATCTGGTCGCCAGCATGGCCCGCCAGATGAAGGCCGAGCGCGAGAAGCGCGCGAACATCCTCGACGCCGAGGGCTTCCGACAGGCCGCCATCCTCAAGGCCGAGGGCGAGAAGCAGGCCGAAATCCTGAACGCCGAGGGGCGCAGGCAGGCCGCCTTCCTGGAGGCGGAGGCGAGAGAGCGCGGCGCCCAGGCCGAGGCCGAGGCGACCCGCCTGGTCAGCGAGGCCATCGCGGCGGGCAACGTGCAGGCGATCAACTACTTCATCGCGCAGCGGTACGTGGACGCGCTGAGGGACATCGCCACCGCCCCCAACCAAAAGACCCTGATCCTGCCCGTCGAGGCCACCAGCATCCTCGGCAGCATCCAGGGCATCGCGGAGGTGGCGCGTGAGGCCTTCGGCTCTGGAACCAGCATGAACACTTCCATGAACAGCCTCGGCAAGATCGAGAGCCCGGTCCTGAGCGGTCCCCGGAGGCCCTGACGGTGGACTGGCTGCCCACCTTCAGTCAGGTGCAGCCCTGGCACTGGTGGGTGCTGGGGGCCCTGCTCCTCCTGCTCGAACTCGCCGCGCCGGGCGTGTTCTTCGTGTGGCTGGCCCTCGCCGCCTTCACGCTGGGCCTCGTCGTCTTCGTGCTCCCGCTGCCCGTGACCGTGCAACTCCTGCTCTTCGCGGCGCTGAGCGTGGCCTCTTTCGTGATCGGGCGCCGCCTCGTGACCCGCCTCCCCGGCAGCGAGGGGGAAGGCACCCTCAACACCGGGGCGACCCGCTTCCTGGGCCGCACGGTCACCGTCACCGCCCCCATCGTGAACGGCGTGGGCCGCGTGCGGGTGGGCGACAGCGAGTGGCGCGCGACCGGGCCCGACCTCCCCGCCGGGAGCCGCGTGCTGGTGGTCGGGGCCGAGGGCACGACCTTGCAGGTGGACGTGGAGCACAGGACGTTGGAGAGGACCTAGGGCAGTCTGGCCTTCCACAACCCACCCCCCAAACAAGAAGCCCCCTCCAACCTGGAAGGGGGCTTTTCTGTGCCGCGTTCGCTCAGCGCTTGCTGAACTGGGGTGCGCGGCGGGCCTTCTTGAGGCCGTACTTCTTGCGTTCGACCTCGCGGGGGTCACGGGTGAGCAGACCCCGGGGCTTGAGCTGGGCGCGGAAGTCGGGGTTGACCTTGAGCAGCGCGCGGGCGATCCCGAGCTTGATGGCGTCGGCCTGACCGCTGGGGCCGCCGCCCGCCACGGTGATCACGGCGTCGTAGCGCCCCGCCGTACCCGTCTCGCGGAAGCCCTGGAGGGCGTGGACGGCGCGCAAGAGGCCCCGGAAGTAGGTCTGGAACTCCTTGCCGTTGACGATGATGCGGCCCTCGCCGGGGCGCAGGAACACGCGGGCGACGGCGGCCTTGCGGCGGCCCGTGCCGTAGAACTGTTCAATAGCCATGATTTAGCGAACCTCAAGCCGCTGGGGCTTCTGAGCGATGTGGGGGTGCGTCTCGCCCGCGTAGACCTTCAAGCGGCCGTGCATCGCGCGTCCCTGGCGGCCCTTGGGCAGCATCCCGAAGACGGCGTGCTCAATCACGCGCTCAGGGTGCTTTTGCAAGGCCACGCGGGCCGTCTCGGTCTTGAGGCCGCCCTGATAGCCGCTGTAACGGGTGTACACCTTGGTGTCCAGCTTGCCGCCGGTCAGCACGACCTGGGCGGCATTGACCACGACCACGAAGTCGCCCTGGATGATGTTGGGCGTAAAGTCGGGGCGGTGCTTGCCGCGAATGCGGCTGGCGATCAGGGTCGCCAGGCGGCCCAGCGGCACGTTCGCCGCGTCCACCACGACCCAGTTCTGCTCGTCGTTTTTGGGTACGAAAGTCTTCACGTCTTGCCTCGTGGGGGGAATTTGGCTGCGAGTGCGCCCCGCACCTCGGGGGAAAGGTCTGCGTGCGCCTCCGGGAGCCTCCCGAACGTTTCGGCTCTACCAAGCGCGAAACACCGCCAGCGAGTGTATCAGGGCAGGGGGGAGGGGGGCAAGGGCAGCGAGAGTGGAGTCTGTGCCTCAAGCTGGCGCCGAACGAGGTCCCAGTTGTTCTCGAAGACCTCCATCTGCGAGGCGTTCAGGCGCGCGTCAAAAGCGGCGGGGTTGCGAGGACGACACCAAGGTTCCTTGCGTCCCTCCATGTAGGACCGATACGCCGGGGCCATGATGTTCTGCACTTCCCGTTGAGTGAGGACGAAGAAGCGATCTTTCGCGCGTTCCTCTGCTCTCAAGGCGTTTTTGTCTGCGATAGCTACGAACACGTAGATCAAGTTTGGGTGGTCGAGCTTCCGGTCGCCGTGGTCCACCTGCCTGTTACCAATAACTTCCAGATTGACCCAGTTGTTCGCAGGAGACAGCCATTGTGGCCCCCGCGCCGCCTTGACCTGAATGGGAATGGAATGGCACCGCTCGTCTGCCACCAGCAGGTCAAATGCGGGCACGTTCCCTGCGAAAGGCGTGGCGACCACATCCAGTTGTCTCCCAAGCTCGGCGCAAACCAGAAACTCGCCGATCTGCCCCGTCAATTTGCTGCTCAGTCCACTCGCCATTTCACCCTCCTCCCAGCAAAAACTCCAGCGCCCCCGGCAGCCTCCGCGCCCACGCGCGCTCGTGGTGGATGCCCTCCGGCTCGGCCACGAAGCGCAGGCGCCCGCCTATGCCCCGTTCGAGCAAGAGGTCGCGCATGGCGTGGGCGTCGTCCCAGTAGGCCCGCTGCCGCTCCGGGTGGTCGTGGCTCTCCTGGCCTCCGATGTCGAGCCAGAGGCGGCCTGTGGGGGTGGGGCTGCGCCGGACTCGGGTGAAGGCCTCGTTCGGGCAGGCGAAGAAGGCGGGGCTCATCACCCCCGCGCCGCCGAACACGTCGGGCCGGGTCAGCAGGCCGTGGAGGCTGATCAGCCCGCCCATGCTGGAGCCGATCAGGGAGGTGTGCCCGGCGTCCGTCAGGGTGCGCAGGCTGCCGTCTACCAGCGGTTTCACCGTATCCGTCAGGAAGGCGATGGAGGCGTCCGCGCCGCCCCCGCCCTCCTCCGGCCACTCGGGATTGACGGACGTGCTGTACTCGTGAAATCGTCGCTCGCCGCCGTGGGGAAGGCCGACGGCAAGGGCCTCCACCCCCCGGGCCGCCAACGCGGTCAACGTCTCGTCCGCCTCCCACTCGGCGCCGAAGGGATTCGTGGCCGCGTCAAAGACGTTCTGCCCGTCGTGGAAGTAGACGACCGGGTAACGGCGTTCCGGCTCCTGATCGTAGGACGGGGGCAGCCACGCGAGGAGGGTGCGCGGGGCGTGGTTCGCGTCGCCCACGCCTTCCCACTGAAGGAGGGTGCCGGTCACCGTGCTCTCAGGCCGGGCCTCGTAGGGCCGCCAGCTCAAGACCCGCTCTCCGTCAGGGCCTCCATCGCCAGGCGGTAGCCCAGGAAACCCAGGCCGCTGATCTTGCCCCGGCAGACGGGCGCGGTGACCGACGTGTGCCGGAATTCCTCCCGCGCGTCCACGTTGCTGATGTGGACCTCGACGGCAGGCAGGGGCTGCGAGGCGATGGCGTCCCGCAGCGCGTAGGAATAGTGGGTGAGGGCGCCGGGATTGATCACGATGCCGGTGAAGCCCTGCTCCTGCGCCTCGTGGACCCATTCGAGAAGCTGGCCCTCGAAGTTGCTCTGGCGGCAGGTCACGGTGACGCCGAGTTCGGCGCCCCATCCTTCGCACAGGCGCTCCAGGTCTTCGAGGGTCTGCGAGCCGTACACGCCCGGCTCCCGCAGGCCGAGGCGGTTGAGGTTGGGGCCGTTGAGGACGAGGATCAAGGGGGGCACCTCTGCTTTGCAGTTCTGCGAGTCCGGTGTAGGTCGTGTGGCCTGTCGCCTGTCGAAAAGCGACGGCCTGGACTTTTCTGTCCCTACAGGCTACACGCCACGGGCCAGGGGCCCCTCAACCTCTTCCCTCCACCCCGCGAACTCCCGCCGCAACACGTCCTCCGGTACCCGCGCCAGGTAGGGCTGGGCCAGATCATGCAGCAGCACGAAGCGCACCCCCTCGGCGTCGGCCTTCTTGTCGCGCGCCATGTAGGGCCACACGTCGTCGAAGGTCAGCGGGGGAAGGGGCTGGGGCCGCTGCCACCGCAGGAAGGCGAGGGTGGGCCCGGTCAGGTCCGCCCCGCCGAGTGCGCGCGCGAGGCGGGCGGCGTAGTGCATCCCGTACCCCACCGCCTCGCCGTGCGTCACCGCGTGGTCGGTGACGGCCTCCAGCGCGTGCGCGAGCGTGTGCCCGAAGTTCAGGAAGGCCCGCTCGCCCCTCTCTGCCAGGTCGCGGGTGACGACTCCGGCCTTCACGGCGATGGCGTCGGCGAGAGTGTCTTCCAGACCGGGCCCGCCGGGGCGGAAGTCGGGGGACAGGACGCGGGGCAGCAGCGAGGGGTCGGCGATCAGGCCGTGTTTGTACGCCTCCGCCGCGCCCTCCGCGAAGACGGCGGGGGGCAGGCTGGCGAGCGCGCCTACGTCGCACCACACCGCGCGGGGGGGCCAGAAGGCGCCCACCAGATTCTTGCCCTCGGGGAGGTTCACGCCCGTCTTGCCCCCCACCGCCGCGTCCACCATGCCGAGCAGGGTGGTGGGCAGGGTGTAGAAGGCGACGCCCCGCAGGTAGCTCGCCGCCACGAAGCCCGCGAGATCGGTCGCCGCGCCGCCGCCCAGCCCCACGACCGCCCCGTCGCGCGGGAGGTTGGCCTGGGCCAATGTTGAAAGCACCCCCGAGAAGACCTCCAGCGTCTTGCAGTCGTCGCGGGCGGGGACGGGGACGGTCACGGTCGGGGAGAAGGCCACCTGTGCCGCCTCCACGAACTGTCCGGGCAGGTCCACCGGGTGGATAAGCGCGACGTGCCGCTCGGGAATGTGGGCCCGGGAGATCAGCCCCGCGCCGACCTCCACCGCGTAGGGCCGGTCGCCCCCGACCTCAATCCGTCGCACGCTCGGCCCCGACGAGTTCCGCCTCCACATCGGCCTCGGCCCAGTCCCACAGCCGCTCCACGATCTCGGCGGCGATCTCCTCGGCGGGGCGCCCGTCGCTGTGGACATGGAGGGTGCCCTGACGGTAATGCTCCTCGCGCTCGGTCATCAGCGTGCGGATGCGTGAGAGGGGATCGAGCGTCTGGAGGAGGGGGCGGTCGCTGTGTTTCGTCCGCTGGTAGACCGTCTCGGGGCTCGCCCACAGCACGACGACCGGCCCGCGCTCCAGCAGGGTGCGGCGGTTGGCCTCATGGATGAAGGTGCCGCCCCCCAGGCTCACGACCGCGTGGTCGAGGCGGGTGACGCGGTGGACGACCTCCTGCTCGCAGGCGCGGAAGTAGCCTTCGCCCTCCTGCGCGAAGACCTCGGGGATCGTCTTGCCGACCACGCGGGTGATCAGCTTGTCGGTGTCCACGAAGTGCAGGGCGAGCATCCGCGAGAGTTCCCAGCCCACCCGGCTTTTCCCGGTGCCCATAAAGCCCGCCAGCGCCACCCACGTGACGGGGCGCTCGATCAGGCCGGACCCGTGCATGGGGGACAGTCTAGTGGAAAGCCCGTCCGTGAGCGTGACCGCCACACCCTGCCCGCCCGCCACACCCTCGGGAACGTCCGGTGAGGCGAGGTACGCCGTGAGCCCGGCCTCCACCCGCTCCGCCAGAGGCGACGACACCGGGCTCCTCAGTAGGTCCGCGCGTAGGCCCGCGCCGCCTGCACGCGCTCCTGAAGTTCCGGCAGGGTGTCGCCCCCGAACTTCTCCAGCAGCGCGCCCGCCAGCACCCAGCCGATCACGCACTGGAGGATCACCCCGGCGGCGGGCACGGCGGTCGTGTCGCTGCGTTCGCGCGCCGCGTCCGACGCCTCGTGCGTGACGACATTCACCGTCGGCAGCGGCTTCATCAGCGTGGCGATGGGCTTCATGGCGACCCGGACGATGAGTTCCTCGCCGTTCGTCATGCCCGCCTCCAGACCGCCCGCCGCGTTCGTCTCGCGGGCGTACCCCCCCTCCCCGTAGTACACCGCGTCGTGCACGCCGCTACCGGGCTTGACCGCGTTCTCGAAGGCCCGCCCGATCTCCACGCCCTTCATCGCCTGCACGCTGAGGCATGCCTGCGCGACCTTGCCGTCGAGCTTGCGGTCCCAGTGGACGTAGGACCCCAGGCCCACTGGCAGGCCCCGGAACCGCACCTCCAGGATGCCGCCGAGGGTGTCGCCGTCCTTCTTGGCCTGGTCGATCCGTTCGCGCATCATGACCGCCGCGTCCGCGTCCGGGGTGCGCAGGTCGGATTCCTCGATGGTCTCCAGCGCGTCCCAGGAGAAGGGCTGCCGGGTCTCGATCCCGCCGAGGCTCGCCACATAGTTCGCCCCCTCGACGCCGAGTTCGGAGAGGAGCTTGAGGGCCACCGACCCGACCGCCACGCGCGCCGCCGTCTCGCGCGCCGAGGCCCGTTCCAGCACGTCGCGCAGGTCCTTGTGGCGGTACTTGATGCCGCCCGTGAGGTCGGCGTGGCCGGGGCGGGCGTCGGTGAGGGCCTTTTTGCGGGGCTCTCCGCCGGGCTCGGGGGACATGATCTCGGTCCAGTTGCGGTGGTCGCGGTTCTCGATGGCGAGGGTGACGGGCGCCCCCGTGGTGCGGCCCGCACGCACGCCGCTGAGGATCTGGGCCTCGTCGGTCTCGATCACCATGCGGCGGCCCCGCCCGTAGCCGCCCTGCCGACGGCGCAGCCAGGGGTCGATGTCACCCTTGCCCAGCGGCAGGTGCGAGGGCAGCCCCTCGATGATGGCCGTCAGTTGCGGCCCGTGCGACTCCCCGGCGGTCAGGTACCTCATGCGGGGACTGTAGCGTCGGGGGCGGCAACGGCTGGGGGGGCTGCCCAGACGGCGGCGGGGGAGGGGAGACGGGCGGCCCCCCAGGTGGAGAGCCGCCCGCCTGAGTCTGCCCGAGGTTACTTGACGATGCTGCCGGTGATGACGACGAGGAGCTGCGTGGCCTTTTTCGTCGTGGTCTGCTTGCCGAACAGGCCGCCGATGACGGGCAGGCTCGACAGGAAGGGCGTGCCCCCCTTGCCGCTCGTCTCGGTGTTGCCGAGCAGGCCGCTCAGCAGCACGGTCTGGCCGTTCTTGAAGGTGATGATGGTCTGGGCCTCGCTGTTGGCGAAGTCGAGGACGTTGGGCACGGAGGTCGGCGTGATGGTGGACTTAGGCGTGTTGACCTGTCCGCGCACGCGCAGGGTGATCGTGCCGTCGGGGGCGACCTGCGGGTCGAAGAAGTCGAGGTTGACGCCGTAGTCGATCTGCTTCTGGATGGGGGGCACGTTCGCCGCGCCTGAGGGGATGTTGAGTTCCAGCCGTCCGCCAGACTTGATGGTGGCTGCCGCGCCGTTCGACGAGTTCTGCGTGCTGCCGCTTCCGCCCAGCGACCGCTGCCCGCTCTGCATGGTGATGCTGCCGTCGTAGACCTGCTTGCTCAGGCCCTGGTTCTCCTGGGCCTTGAGGGTCGGGAAGACGTTGAACCCCATCAGGCTCTGGGTGGGATCGAAGGCGGCGCCGAGCCCGCCCCCCCCCAGCGTGACGTTGAAGCCCCCGAAGCCCACCTTCCAGTCCACGCCCAGGCTGCGGCTCGCGTCCTCGGTGACCTCCTGAATTCGCACCTGCACGTTGATCTGCGGCACGACCTGATCGAGCTGCGGGATAAGTTCGGCGATCTGCGCCACCTGCTCCGCAGTGCCACGCACGATGAGGATATTACTGCGTTTGTCGGCAACGAAGACGGGGTTTATGCTATTTGCTGCCGCACTCTTATCTGATGGGCTTTGAGCGGTCGTAGATGCCGTGGGCGTTATCCCTGTAATAGCGCCCGGTTGTCCAGGTAGAGCGTAGGTAGTGCTGTCATACGTCTGACCGAGAGCCGTGTTAATTGCAGAAGAGGTAGTGGCTGTGGTTGCAGCCCTGCCCTCCAGCGTCGCCTTGACCTCCTCGGCGCTCGCGTTCACGAGCTGGAAGACGCGCTGGACCGTCTGCGGCCCGGCCTGGGGGGGCGGCGCCGCGCGGTCCACCTGGGCGAGCAGGGCGAGGGCCGCGTCGAGCTGGCCCGTCTGCCCCGTGATCACGAGTTGCCCGGTCTGCCCGACCGGCGTGACCTTGAGGGCGGGGTACTGCGCGCCGAGGAGCGCGGTGATGTCGGCCTGCTGGCCCTTGACACTGTAGACGCGCTGCACGTCGGGCGTGGGGGCGGCGGGCGCCGGGGCCGGGGCGGTGCGGACCGCCGGGGGCTGCACGGCGACGATCTCGTCCAGCAGCCGCTGAACCTGCGCCACCTCCTGATTCGTGCCCCGGATGATCACGCTGTTGGAGGCGGGCTCCGCGATGATGCGCATGGTGGGCGAGTCGAGCACGACTTCCTCGCGGGTGGTCTCGGTGGTGCTGCTGCTGGCCCCCTGGGCCGAAGCGGCGTTGCCCTGACTGTTGCTCACGGTCTTCAGCGTGCCGAAGGACAGCTTGAGCTGCCGTTCGACCAGCGGGGCACTGAGGGTGCCCGGCAGCTTGACGATTCGCTGAACGGGCTTGGCGCTCACCCGCAAGACGGGCTTGCCGCCGACCCTCAGGGTCTCGTAGCTCAGGCCGTAGAGGTCGAGCACGAGCGGCCAGACCTCGTTGAAGGGCTTTTGCACGAAGGAGTAGGACACCTGCGCGGGGCTGGCGGGGGCGGCGCCCTGGGAGCCGGGCACGTCGCCGCTGCCCTCTCCCCGCAGGACCGCGTTCACGCCGGGTTCGAGGAGGATCTCGTAGCCCGCGCTCATCGCCAGGGCCAGCAGCCGGGAGGTCATGTCGCTGCCGGGACCGGGCAGGGCGAAGGTCACGCTGGCGCCCGAGAGCTGCCGGTCGGCGAGGACGGAGACGGGGGTCGGCGCCGCCGGGGCGGGAGCGGGGGGCGTCTGCGCGGCGGCCATGCCGAGCGCGGCGGTCAGCAGGAGGGCGTATCTCTTCATGGCTCACCTTGGGTCGAGTGCGAGTTGCCGAGTTCGAGGAGCACGGTTTCCGTGCCGAGCACGAGGGTGGCCCCGGTGGCGGTCACGTCCCGGACCACCACGTCCGAGTCGGGCAGGGGTTGCCCCGCCGACACGACCAGGAAGCCGCCTTTCGAGCGCAGGATCGCGGTGTTCACCGGGCCGAGGACCCCGGCGTCGAAAGCGAGTTCACGCCGCCGCACGAGGTCGTCGAGCGGGCTCACGGGAGCGGCCGTGGCCGCCGCGTCCGTGCCGAGCTGCGTGATGGGCTGCGGCAGCTCGGGGGTGGGCAGGGGCGTGGCGGGGGCCGCTCCCGTGCCCGCCGCCGGGGCCGTGCCGCGCGGGGAACGTTGGCCGAGCAGCGCCGTCAGGTCGGGGGACCCGCCGGGCACGCGGACGCCCGCGACGGGGGGCCGAACCGGGGGGACCGGGGCGGTGGGTGCGGTCTCACGGCCCCCACTCGGCGGGGTCAGCGTGACGACGCCCGCAGGAGGGGCCGTGGGCACGGGGAACGCGCCGCCGCTCACCGGGGCGGAGGCCACCGCGACGGGGGTGGCCGCGCGCGGCAGGGGCGGGATGACGACGGGCTCGGCGGCGGGCGCCACATCGTCCTCCCCGGAGGGCACGCTCTCCAGCTCCAGGCGCCCCGGGGCCGCGAGGGTGGAGGGCGCGACCGCCGTCGGGGTCACGGTGACCGGTGAGGCCGTCACCGGGGCCGCCGTCACCGGCGAGGGGGCCGCGCCGCTGGCGCCCGCCGGGTCCTGCACGAGTTCGAGCGGCCGGAAGGGGTTGCCCGTCGGCAGGGCGGCCAGGGGGGTGTCGGGGTTGATGCCGCCGGGGGGGGGCGTGGGCTCGGGCTCCGGGCGGGCGGCCGGGGCGGGGTCGGCCCCGAAGGCCGGGATGGAGGGCACCTCCACCTGCCCGCCCTGCTGCACGCGCAGGCCCGCGTCGGGGGTCGACCCCTGGCCGTCTGCCGTTCCGGGGACCGGGGAGCCGGCCGGGTCGCCGCCGGGCGGGGTCTGGGCGAGGGCCTGCTCCTGCGAGCGGCCGCTCAGCCACAGGTACCCGCCGCCGATCAGGGCGACGAGCAGCAGCAGCACGAGCAGCACCTTCATCTCGCGCGAGAGTTTGAGGTTCGGGGAGGCGAGGGACACGGGGCTCTTCACTGGGTTCCCCCCTGGGCGGGCGGGGCGGCGGGAGCGGCGTCGGGGGCCTGGGGGGCCGCGCCCGCCCCCGCGCCCGCCTGGGTCTGGTCGAAGGTGTACACGGTCAGGCCGAGCGTGCCCTCAAGCTGGGGATCGAGGGCGTCCGCCTGGGGCAGTTGCAGGCCGAGGGCGCCCACGGTCGTGAAGCGGTTTTGCGTCTCCAGCGACCGCAGGGCCCGGAAGACCTCGGCGAAGCGCCCGCGCACGCTCAGGCTCAGGTTGATGGGGCGCACCCCGCCCGGCAGCCCCGCGACGTCGCCGCTCTGCACGGTGAAGGTCGTGAGGTCCGCGCCCGCCGCCGTGACGTTGCGCCGCACCTCGTCGAGCACGGTGCCGAACTGGGCGGTGGCGGGCAGGGCGCGCAGGAACTGGTCTTGTTCCACCTCAAGCCGCGCGACCGTCTGGCGCAGCTCGGGCAGGGCCCGCTGGGCGGCCCGGTACCCCTCAGCCCGGCTGCGGGTGAGCTCCAGGTCGCCGCGCAGCAGCGTGATCTCCTGCTGGCGCGGCCCGAAGCGCAGGAAGTACCACATCATCGCCGCCAGCACGCACGCGGCGAGAACGATCAGGAAGACCCAGCGCGGCGCGAGCTTAACGGACATCGTCGCCTCCAGCCGCGCTCCCGGTGGAGGCCGGGGTGGGGGTGCCCTCCGCCGGGGTCCCGGCCGGGGCGTCCGTCGGGGCCGCCTTCCCGACCAGTCCCACCGAGGCCGCGAAGGTGTAGCGGCCCGTCTCGCCCTCCTGGCCCAGGCTGCGGAAATTGACCGCGAAGTTCGGGTCGTTCTCGTAGACGTTCAAGAAGTTCACCACCGCCTGCTGGCTGCGCGCGGTGCCCGAGAGGTCGATCTCGCGCACCACGTTCTTGCCCAGGTACACGCCCCCCTGTTGCAGGGTGCTCAGCGTGCCCGCGTCGAGGGGCTTGACGTTCATCGAGGTCAGCGCCACCCCGCCGCCCGCCGGAAGCTGCGCGGAGAAGGCCGCCACGTCGTTCGTCCAGTACGTCTTGCCGTCCCGCAGCCTCCCGGCCACCGCCGTGACCTCCTCCAGCGTGCGCTGGGTGGCCGTCAGGCGGTCGTATTCGCTCTTGGTGGCGGCCAGGGCGGCGATCTCCCCGTTCAGGCGGTCCTGCTCGGCGCGCAGGGCCCCGAGCTGACGGCCCACGAGCAGCTCGGGGACGAACAGCGCGAGGATCGTCACGGGCGGCAGAACGAAGGCCGCGTACTTCCAGACGTTCGGCTCGCTGCGTTTGCGCTCCTGTGGGGGAAGGAGGTTGAGTTCAACCACGGCCCGGCACCCCCCTCAGCGCGAGGCCCAGCGGCACGGTGAATTCCGCCGCGTGGGTCTGGAGGTAGCCGCCGTCCACGTTCGCCCCGTCGGTCTGCACCCCGAGCCACGGGCTGGCGACCTCCACCCGGAAGCCCAGCGCGTCCCCGATGGCGGCGGCGAGCCCGCGCAGCTTGGCGCCGCCCCCGGCGAGAAGGGTCCGGTCGATCACCACGTCGCCCGACTGCACCCGGTAGAACTCCAGCGAGCGCCGGATCTCGGTGATCAGGTCGCCCAGCACCGGGCGCACGACCTCGAAGACGCGGGCCGGGGAGTACTGCTCGCGGGCGAGGTCGAAGTTCAGCAGGTCCTCCTCGTCCTCGGTGGGGGTGGTGGCGGTCGCGTAGCCGAGCTTGACCTCCTCGGCGGCGCCGAAGTCGAGGTCGAAGGCCTTTTGCAGGGCGGTCGTGAAGTCGTCCGCCGACACGCCGATGTTGCGCGCCATGAGCACCCGCTCGCCGCGCACGAGGCTGATCACCGAGCTGCTCGCGCCGATCTCCAGCACCAGCCCCACCTCACCGCTGGGACCCGCCCCGGCGACCGTCGTGCCGTCGAGGGTGCTCGCCGCCGCCGGGGACTCGCCGAGCAGGTTCCCGCGCAGCGCCCGCAGGGCCGCGAAGCTCTTGAGGTCTACCACCGTGGGCTCCAGCCCCGCCAGGCGCAGCACCTCGATCTGCCGGGTGATCGCCTCGCTGGGTGCCGCCGCGATCACGACCTCCATCTGTCCGTCCTCGGGGATGGTCGCCGGGTCGTCGAGAAGGTCGAAATCGAGGCTCACCTCGTCGATGGGGTAGGGGATGTAACGCTCGGCCTCCCACTTGATGGCCTCCTGGAGGTCCTTGCGGTCCATGCGGGGCACCATGATGTTGCGGGTGACGACCGACTGGTTGGGCACGGCCGTCACCGCGTGGCGCGCCGTGATGCGGTGTTCGGCGAGCAGGGCCCTCAGTTCACCCGCGACCGCCTGCGGCTCCACGACCAGCCCGTCGCGCATGGACCCAATGGGCGTCGGCACCATCACCGCGTGCGAGAGCACCGGCGGTGAGCCCGGGCGCAGGGCCACCACTTTGATGGCGCTCGTGCCGATCTCCACCCCGATGGCCGCCGGGCGCGGGTTGAGTAGACGTTGTAAAAGGCTCGACATTCTCCCTCCAGGGTTTTGGCTGGCTTTAACGTGTCCTCATGCTCGGGTGGGTCCTCGTAGGTTCGGGGGGGGCCGGAACGGACAGAGGCGGGGGTGCATCAACGGCTCATGCAACCACCCGCCCACTTACGGAACTCTGACAGTTTTCAGGACCCGTCCCAGTTTTTCGCCGTGCCAGGCGCGGAATTTCGCGTCATCCCAGGAAGGGACGGTGCCGTGCCCGCCGTGCCCGGGTCATGCCCCCACTGCGTGAAGGTTCCCGGGCGAGGAGCCTGGTGGGCGGCTCACCTCCGGGGTCAGTTCAGCGGGTCAGGGGCCGGAGGTTCTCGTCGAAGACCCCCACGCGGCCCCCCGGCGAGACCGTCACCACGTCACCGCCGACGAGCCCCACCCGGCCCGGCCCGTGGGGCACGCTCGCCAGCACCCGGCCGGAAACGTCCGCCCGTTCGAGCGCGGCGCCCGTCAGGCGGTAGGTGCCCGAGGCGGTGACTACCCCGGGTGTATTTGCCGTCGTGACGCCCGTCGGGGTCACCCACAGGAAGGGCCGCGGCGTGCGGTCGAGAATCACCCCGTCGGCCACCCGCCGCAGCGTCCCGGCCAGGAGCACGTAGTCCTGCCCGTCCCCCCCCGTCACCGCCGCCGAGGGGGCTCCCGCCACGCTCCCCGCCGCCGCGCCCGCGTAGGTCACGGCGCTGCCGTCCTCCCGGTAGGCGCGGATGCTCGACAGCGCCACGACCCGCCCCGCCGCCACCGAGCGCGCGGCCCGGTCGAGGGTCACGATCACCCCGGCGGCAGGCACCGCCGCCCAGGCGTCCCCGCCGTTCCAGGCGACCGCCACCACCGGGGGCAGCGCCGGGCAGACCGGGCGGTAGGAGGGAGCCCGCGCCACGCAGGCCCGCCCCCCGTCCACCCACGCCACGCCCTCTATCCCGAAGGCCGCGTCGAAGGTGGGGGCGCGGGTCACCGTTGCGGGCGCACAGGCGGTCAGGGGCAGGAGGCCGAGGGCGGAGAGCAGAAGGCGGCGCATGGCCCGATTCTCCCCGGATCACCGCTGAGGGGCGTGAACCCTCCCGGGGGGCCGCTCAGGTCCAGCGTTCGCCCCAGACGTGCATGGCGTCGATCACGCCCTCCAGCGCCCGGCCCTTGGGGGTCAGGGTGTACTCCACCCGGGGCGGCACCGCCGGGTAGACGGTGCGGGTCAGCACGCCCCCCTCCTCCAGCTCGCGCAGCTTGTCCGTCAGGGTCTTGGGGCTCACCCCGGTCAGGGCCGCGCGCAGCTCGCCGTACCGCCGGGTGCCCCGCAGCAACTCCCGCACGATCAGGGTGGTCCACTTGCCCCCGATCACGTCCACCGTCCGCTCGACGCTGCACTCCTTCCGGCGCACCCGTTCCTCGTAGTTCATTTCCTGAAACTATGTTCCTTTTCGGTGCCTTCTTCAACTGGGGATGCGTGGCTGCTAGGGTGGGGACGCGGAGAGATGTGGGGACGCCGGGTGCACGTTCACCCGGCCGGAGGAACGGCGGGCAGGCAGGACGCGGGCGACGGGCCCACGTTCCACCTCCGGCCTGTCCCGGCCCGCGCCCTCCCGGGGGAGTGACCATGCAGACCATTCTGGTGACGGGAGCCACGGGCTCGCAGGGAAGACCGGTCGTTGAGAAGCTGCTGGAGGCGGGGTACCGGGTGCGGATGCTCGCCCGCCACCCCGAGCGGGCGGGCGACCTGACGGAGAAAGGCGCCGAAGGCTACGCGGGCGACCTGGGTGACGTGGAGGCCGTGCGCGCGGCGGTGCGGGGCGTAGACGGCGTGTTCCTGCTCGCGCCCTTCTTCGCCGGGCCGGGGGCGGCGCTGGAGTACGGGCGCAACGTGATCGCGGCGGCGCGGGAGGCGGGCGTGCGCCTGATCGTCTGGAACCCGACCGGGGAGATTCCCCCCGTGCCCACCGGGAACCCGGCCCTCGACCTGCGGCGCGAGCTGCTCGCGGACCTGGAGGCGAGCGGCGTGCCGTACGTCGTGCTGCAACCGACCGCCTACCTCGAAAACCTGCTGGGGCCCTGGACCCGCGAGGAGGTGGCGCAGCGCGACACCTTCGCCTACCCCACCCCCAACGAGGTCCGCATCCAGTGGATCGCCACCGCCGACGTCGCCACCTTCGCCGTGTCCGCCTTCGGGCACCCCGACCTCGCGCCCCTGAACCTCAAGGTCAGCGGTCCCGAACGCCTGAGCGGGGAGGAGGTCGCCGAACGCTTCAGCCGTGCCCTGGGGCGCAGGGTCACCTTCCGGCCCATGCCCCCGAGGGAGTTCGGGGAGAAACTCGACCGCGTGTTCCCCGGCAGGGGCGCGGGTGTGACCGGTGCCTACGAAATGGCCTACGCGAACCCGGAGATGGCCTCGACCCACGTGGACCTGGGCGCGGCCCTGGCGCGGCTGCCCGTGCGTCTCACGACGGTGGAGGAGTGGGTGCGCGAGCACGCGGCGGCGTTCAGCCCGGCGATTGAGCCGGAACGCGTGGGCTGAGGTCGGGGAAGAGTACGGTCTCGGGTGGCCGCGCCCTCAGCCGTCCCGGTGCCGGAGCAGGGCGTCCACCACCCCGTCCAGCCCGACGCCTTCCTCGGCGCGTTTCCCGGGCGTCCAACTGATGCCCCGGCTCGCCTTGACGAGCACCACGTCGCCGTCGCGGACTTCCGAAAGAAGGTCGGCGAGGAGCCCCGGTACGGTGCGGAAGGCCCGCTCCCCGAGTTCAGACGCGAACGCCCCCACCCCGTAGGTCAGGTCGGCCCGCTCCCGCGCGTGGGCGCCGACTCCCGCGTGCAATTCCCGCTCCGTCTCCCCGAGTTCGAGCATCCGCCCCAGCACGCTGATCCGGCGTCCCGGAAAGGCGGCGAGGGCGTCGAGCGCGGCCCGCACGGCGAGGGGCGAGGCGTTGTAGGCGTCGTCGATGAGGGTGAAGCGGCCGGGGTGGACCCGGTAACGGCCTCCGGGGACCTGTACGCCCGCCAGCCGCGCCGCCGCCTCTTCCAGGGGCACCCCGGCTCTTTCCGCCAGTGCCAGCCCCAGCACCGCCGCCTCCGCCTGCACCCGCGAGGCGAGCGGCAGGGTGACGGTCACGCTCCGGAAGGAGAAGCGGGCGTCCTCCGGCGTGACCTCCAGGTTCTCCCCCGCGAAGGTCGCTTCTGCGCCGAAGCCGTAGGTGTCCACGCCCGGGAACCAGGGGGCCGCCTGCGTACTCACCAACCCGCGTCGCCCCTTCAGGATCACGCCCTTCTCGCGTGCCACGCCCTCCACGCTGCCCAGCGCCTCCAGGTGCGCCTCCCCGATGCTCGTCACCACGCCGACGCCAGGCCGCACGAGGTCCACCAGCTCGGCCATCTCGCCCACCCGGTCGATGCCCATCTCCACGACGAGGGGCTGAGGACTCCCCCCGAACTCGATCAGGAAGCAGGCGATGGCGGGCATGGTGTTGTAGACGGGCATAAAGTGCGCGTTCAGGGCCGCCGCCGCGTAGCTTTTGGCCGTCGTCTTTCCCACGCTCCCGGTGATGCCGACGACGAGTCCGTTTCTCGCCCGCTCCGAGCGGGCCCAGGTGAAGAGGGCCTCCCGCGCATCGTCGACGCGTACCGCCCGCTCCACGGCGAGGTCGGTGAGGACGAAGGGGGCGCCCGCCGCCAGCGCCGCCTCCACGAAGCTGTTGCCGTGCATCCGCTCGCCCGGCAGCGCCACGAAGGCCACCTCGGGGCCCGCCTGCCGCGAGTCCCAGGTCAGGCGCGCGGCGGGTCGGGCCTCTGGATGGACAGTGGCGGGAAAGGGGAGGGAAGCGTGGGGGTCGAGCATGGGCGGAGGATACCCGTACCCTGTGCCCCATGAGCGACCACCACCTCGGTACCGCGCACATCCACACCGTCTGGGACCGCGACCTGCCGCCCGCCCTCAGCATCCAGCCCGGCGACACGGTGACCTTCGGGACGCTCGACGCCTCGGACGGTGGGGTCGCGCGGCGGGTGGTGGCGGGCGAACTGGGGGCGCCCGCCGAGCTGGCGGGCCTCATTGCCGCCGACGCTTTCCCAGCACGGGAGGGTCCACGCGGCCACCCGCTGACGGGGCCGGTCTTCGTCGAGGGGGCCGAGTCCGGCGACGCGCTGGTGATCGAACTGCTGGACGTGCAGACCGCCGCCTGGGGTTGGACCGCCTGCCGCCCGAACGGCATCGGCCTCCTCGACGCCGTGCTCGCCGAGGAGGGGTTGCAATCCTCCACCCACCTCTGGGACCTGCGGGCGGGCACCCACGCCGACTTTCGCCCCGGCATCCGCATTCCGCTCGCGCCCTTTCCCGGCGTGCTGGGCGTTGCTCCCGCCGCTCCCGGCCCCCACCCCACCGCCCCGCCCCGGCAGGTGGGCGGCAACATGGACATCCGGCAACTCGTGGCGGGCAGCACACTCTCTCTGCCCGTCGAGGTTCCCGGCGCCCTGTTCTCGGTGGGCGACCTGCACGCGGCCCAGGGGGACGGGGAACTGAGTGGCACGGGGATCGAGTGCGCGGGGCAGGTCACACTGCGCTTTGGCCTGGAGCGCGGCGCGGGGCTCTCCACCCCCGAATTCATCACGCCCACCCACGGCGGCACGAGTCGGCGCTGGCACGCGACCACCGGACACGACCCCGACCTGATGACGGCGGCCCGGGTCGCTCTGCGCGCCCTCTTGCGCCGCCTCCAATCGCGCGGGTTGAGTCTGGAAGAAGCCTACGTGCTGTCGAGTGTCTGCGTGGACCTCAAAATCAGCCAGATCGTGGACGCGCCGAACTACACCGTGAGCGCGTTTCTGCCGCTGGACATTTTTGAGGAGGCATAACGAGGCAAGGGCAGAGAGCCGCTTTCGCCCTCTGCCCGTCATCGTTCGGCTTTCTCTCTCTCCTACACCTCCCCCCGCGCGAAGCCCACCATCACCCCCGGCGCGGCGCTGTCGAAGCCCACCACGTCGAGCATGTCCGCCCGGTTGGGGTCCGCGATGCTGAAGCCGGTCGCCGTCAGGCCGACCACGATCAGGCGCGCGGGGAGGCCGGTCTTCTGGCGGTAGCGGTCGAGGGCGACGGTGGGGTGGACCTTGCCCGCCCAGGTCTCGTTGTCGGTGTAGACCACGAAGGTCTCGACCTTCACCCCGTTCTGGGCCGCCCACAGCATCGGCAGGGCGCAGTCGGTGGCGCCGAAGCTCGCGGCCTGGGCCTTGCGCATGGCACCCTCCAGCGTGTCCCCCGGGGTGATCCCGAGCTTGCGGAACTCGTGGGCAAAGCCCAGCGTCAGCGCCTGGGGCTCGGTGCGCAGGGCGACGAGGCTCATCGCGGCGGCGGCCATGTTGGGGGTCAGGCCGGGCGTTCCGGCGACCTGGCCGCAGGTCATGCTGCCGCTCACGTCGAGCGCGAGCAGGTGCCACGTTCCGGCGGGCCGCACGTTCCCGAAGGCCGTGTGGAAGGCGTCTTCCAGCGCGTCCACCACCCGGGGCACGGGCACCCACTCGCCCCCGCCCTTCACGCCGCGTCCCTGGCCGTACACGAGGCGGGCCTTGAGCGCGTCGAGGGGGTGGATGCGGCCTCGCTTGAGCCCCACAGGGTCGGTCACGCGCTCGATCACCGCCCGCGTCACCTCGGGGTCGTTGACGCTCAGCACGCCCACGCGACCGAGGTTGCCCAGGTTACGCAGCAGCCAGGTCAGGCCGTTTGTCTCCATCGCCGCGCGGTAGACCTCCGCCCCGCGCAGGTGGGTGGGCACCGCCTCGATGGGCAGGTGGAAGTCGCGTATCAGCCGCGCCGCCTCGGCGTCCGTCCCCGCGTTCAGGGCGAGGAGGTGGCCCTCGATCACCCGCAGGGCGGGATCGCTCGCTCCCTTCAGCACGCCGTTCACCATGAACCGCAGCACCGCGGTGCGGGCCTCGTCCGTGGTCCTGGGGTGCGCGAGGCGCAGGGCGTCGCGCTGGCTCCAGCCGTCGCGGGCCTTGTACTTCACGGCCCACAGCGCCAGGCGCTCCAGGGGCGCGTCCTCGTACACGCGCGCCACGCCCCGGCGGGTCAGGCGACCCCAGCCGCCCAGCGCGTCCGCGAAGGCCAGGAAGTGCAGCAGCATCGTGCCCGTGCGCGCCACCTCGGGCAGCGCGTTCCAGGCCGCCTGACGGTCCGCCACGTTCGGCGCCGTCTTGGCGATCAGCGCGAGCACCAGCAGGGCGGGGTCCGCCTTGGGCGCCCGGTTGCCGCGCACCACGTCCAGCGTCACGCGCAGGGCGGTGGCTGCGTCGCGCTGAACGAACTCGCGCACGAAGTCGGTGGCCTGCACCGTGTGCGCCCGCTCGCCCGCGTAGAAGGTGCCGCCGTCCGTGCCCAGCACCAGGAAGCGGGTGAGGCGGCCCTCGTCGGGGAGGGCATACACGAATCCGCCCGCGTTGTTCTTGACCTGTCGCGCGTCCAGGCGCTCGGTCTGCTTGCGGCTCTTCGGTGAAATGACCTTCAGGAGGTTCTTCATGGCTTCGGCCCTCCTTTCAGGGGCAAAGGGAAGAGGGGCGCTGGAGTCACCAGCGGTGACCGGGTACGGGGCGTGCCGAGTGGGGAAACGGGCAGGGGTCGAACCTGCGGCCTCCCGGTTCGCCACCGGGTGCTCTTTCCGTCTGAGCTACCGCTTCGTATGGGTGTGGTGGGGTGGAGCGGGCGGGACTCGAACCCGCGACCCGGCCATTAACAGTGGTCACCTTCCCGCTTCGGCCCGGAAGGCAAGGGATGCCGGAAGGGGTTTTCCTGCTCTACCAACTGAGCTACCGCTCCACGCGGGGAAAAGGGCGAAAAGGTGGGAACGGGCGGGAGTCGAACCCGCATCTGGCCCGTGGGAGGGGTAACCTTCGTGCTTCGGCCTGTCACACCGTCCGGCGTGGGGCAAGGGGCGCAGAAGATGTTGCCTGTCCTGTCCGTTAGACGACCGTTCCGAAGGGATTGTGCAAAAGAGAATCTCGATGCGGCGGGGCGGGAATTGAACCCGCGACCTGGCGATCCCGTAACCCTTCCACGTCGGACCACTGAGGGGCAAGGAGGTGTGGGAGGGTATTCGTCCGCTCTCCCGCTGAGCTACCGCGCCGCGCCGAGACGGGTGGATGGGGTGGGACTCGAACCCACAGAAACCGAAGTTTCCGGTTTTACAGACCGGCGCGACTCGCCATCGTCGCCGCCCATCCATGTGGCCGGGAGGTGGGCCTCCCGGCGGGGCCGTGTGGGGTGGGTGTTTGGAGTCGAACCAGGTTCACCGAGAACCCTCGCGCGTCGGCCCGCCGGGCAAGCCGGGGACAAGGGATGCGGAGGGGTTGAACACCCACCATAGGAGGTCGGGGAAGCGTAACTCTCTCGCTTCGGCCCAGAAGAATCGGGCGAGGAGGGGCGGAAGGGGAAGATTCCCCGTGGAGCAGGCTGGTCGCCAGTACCATCAAGCAGGGGCACCGCCGTCTCCCCGCTGGTCGCGGGGCATCTTGCTGCCAGACGAAACCTGCATAGGAACTCAGGGCAAGGGGTGGGCCACGGGATGTGCACGTGCGCGAAGCACGGTTTCCTCGGGATGGTGAAGAAGAACCGTAACCCTTCGGCCCTGAGTGTTGGCGATCCCAGCGGGAATCGAACCCGCGTTCTCCGGCAGACAACCGGGCGTCTTGGCCGCTAGACGACGGAATCGGGATGGAGACCGGGCAAGGTATGACGTTGGGGCATGGTCTACAGTCGAGGGAGGTAACCCAGCGTCTCCGGCCCGGTCGGTGGGGCTGGGGCGCGCGGCCTCGTCCTCACCTGGGGCAGAGTCTACGGAGGGGGCCGGGGGCGGCACATTCGCCGCTTGGCGCAGGGGAAGGCTAGGCCGAATCGCGCAGAAGGGGCGAAAGAGCGGGGGCCGGGGCGGCGAGGCTCCGGCCCCCGCTGCCCGCCAGCTACTCAATCGTCACGAGGTAGTCGTACAGGTCCGGCCCGCCGGGATGCGCCTCGACCTCGGCGTCCGGGAACGCTTTCCCGATGCGCCCCGAGAGGGCCTGGAGGTCTTCTTGCGTCTTTTGCGGCCCGCCGAACACGGTGACGATCTCCTGGCCGCCGTAGCCCCGGCCCAGCATCTCCATCACGGAGTCCTCGGGGGTGCCGCCCGACTGCACGAGTTCGTCATCTTGCAAGCCGATCACGTCGCCCTCGGCAATCGCCAGGGTGCGGCCGTCCCTCGTCGTGATGTTCGTCGTGCGGCTCGCGCGGGTGACCTCGAAGGTGGTGACGCGGGCGGCGGCCTCCTCCATCTCGGCCCGCAGACTCCCCGCGTCCCCGTCCGGCTGAAAGGCGAGCGCGGCGCCCATGCCCTGCCCGAGCGTGCGGGTGGGTACGACGACCGCCCGGCCCTCCATCAGCTCCATCGCCTTCTCGGCGGCCATCAACACGTTCTTGTTGTTGGGAAGGATCAGGACCTTCTCCGCACTCACGCTGCGCACCGCGTCCACGATGTCCTGCACGCTGGGGTTGCTGGTCTGCCCGCCGCTGACGATGCGCGCGCCCAGCGAGCGGAAGAGCTTGACGAGCCCGTATCCGCTGGCGACGGCGACGAGGCCCGAGGGCGGCACCTCCTCCTCGGCCCGGGCGGCGGCGCCCGCCATGCCCAGGATCTCGGTGTGCTGCTCGGCCATGTCCTCGACCTTGGTCTTGAGCATCCGCCCGTAGCGGCCCACCGTGGCGAGAAGTTCGTCGGGCTCGTTGGTGTGGATGTGGCCCTTGACGTAGCCCTCCGCCCCCACCACGAGCAGGCTGTCCCCAAACGGCGAGACGAGTTCGCGGATCTCCTCGATGGGCTTGGTCGAGTCCGACATCAGGAATTCGGTGCAGTAGCCGAACTCCTCGGTCTCGAACCCCTCCTGCGCGTAACTCGTGATCTCGGGCGCCTCGGGCAGCGCGTCGCCGCGCAGGGCCGCGAGCATCCCCTGCACCACGTACAGGTACCCCTGCCCACCCGAGTCGATCACGCCCGCCTGCTTGAGGGCCGGGAGCATCTCGGGCGTCTGGTCGAGCAGGCGCTGCCCCTCGAAGAGGGCCTGTTCCAGCACGGCGTCCACCGTCTCGCGCTCGCGCGGCCCCTCCGCCCCGTCGGCCACGCCGCGCGCCACGGTGAGGATGGTGCCCTCGACGGGCTTCATCACGGCGCCGTACCCCGCCTTCTGGGCGGCGCGGAAGGCGGCGGCGAGCGTGCGTGCGTCCACGGCGGGCTTCTCGCGCACGACCTCCGCGAAGCCCTTGAGGAGCTGCGAGAGGATCACGCCGGAGTTGCCGCGCGCCCCCAGCAGCGCCCCGTAGCTGATCGCGCGGGCGACCGAGGCCATGTTGTTCTCGTCGCAGGTGTCGAGTTCGCGCCGCACCGACTGCATCGTCAGGTGCATGTTCGTGCCCGTGTCACCGTCGGGGACGGGGTAGACGTTCAGGGCGTTGACCTGCTCGCGGTACACGCCCAGCCAGTCGGTCGCCACCCGCAGCATCCGCGCGAGGTCGGCGGGGTTGAGACTTGCGACATGCTCAGGCACGCTGCACCCCCACCGCGTGAACGCGCGTCGCCTTGAGGGTGATGCCCGCCTGGGTGCGCACGATGTGCTCCACGCGCTCCACGATATTGCGCGCGACCGTGGGGATGCTCACCCCGTAGGCGACCACGACGTACAGGTCGGCGAGGTGATCGGGTCCCTCGCGGCCAATCACGACCCCTTCGCGGGCGTTGGCGCGGCCCAGCACGCGCGACAGGCCCTCCTTGAGGTTGGCGGGGGCCATGCCGACCACGCCCGGAACCTCGTGCGCCGTCAGGCCGATGAGAGAGGCGAGCGCCGCCTCGGTGATGTTGATGGTGCCAGTCACAGTAGAGGTCAGTATACGCGAGCGTGAAGGAGGGCCGGGCCGTGGCACCCCGGTGGAGAGGGCCTCTTGTCGCGTCTGATTTGGTGTACAGGCCCTGATCGAGACAAGTCGCCCACGTGGTGATCGATCCTCGCCTCTTCACCCCATTCCCTATGAACGAGCCTGGTTGGTCGGCCGTGGGTCAGGGGTGTACACTTTTTCACACACCATTTGAGCTTCTTAGCGGAGGACTCATGCGGAAAGACGCTTCCCACGTCGGCCCGCACGAGGGGCCTCAGGGGGAGAGATGGACCGGTCTACTTATGGAATGTCTTCCCGCTCCGAAACTCCAGCCCAGGAGCCCGGGCGCCAAGCTCAACCGGGCGTGGAGGCTTCCCTGCACCCACGGCGCGTTGTCACATTCCTGATGACGTGTGCGGGGTTCCTCGTCGTGTGTGGACTGGCAGGTGAGCTGACCGTTCTTCGGCTCCCGGACTTTACGGGACGGGACGTGTTCGCCCCCTGATGGACCTCCGTGCAGAATCCATCATTCCCTCAACCTTCTCCGCACTGATCCTGCTTGTGGCCGGATTGTTGTTTTGGTCGATTTCGGCGGGCAAGTAAGCTGTGCATGATCGCTTCGCCATCACATGACGGGGGCTTGCGTTTTTGCTCTTCTACGTGGCTCTGGATGAGAACACTCAAATCCACGAGCGTACAAGTGCGATCACCCAGCGTCATTTTCATACAGACGGGCTGCTGCCCTATGCATGGGTCATTCCATACGCCATCCTGGCTCTTTTGATCGGCTTGGTCCTTCTTCGTTTCCTGAACCACCTCCCTGCCCGTATTCGCATGTTGCTGCTCCTGTCCGGCGCGATGTACCTGTCTGGTGCTCTGGGCTTCGAGATGCTGGAGGGGCGGGCGACCTCCGCAGACGTTGTTGACCAAGTGCGCTTGATTCTATTGACCTCGGTCGAGGAGGGTCTGGAAATGTTCGCCGTCATCGTGTTGATCGGGGCTTTGCTGGAGTACATCCGTACCCAGATGCCCAGGCTGCTCGTGCGGGTACGGATCAGTCATGAACGGGGCTAGGTGCCTGACACAGCAGGGGGACCGGCCCCAAAAAGAAAAGCCCCGTCTGGAACGGGGTTTGTGGTGCCGAGAGCGGGACTTGAACCCGCACGGGTCGCCCCGGCCGATTTTAAGTCGGATGCGTCTACCGATTCCGCCATCCCGGCCCGGGGGAAGTATAGGGAAAAACCCCGCCGGGGTGGCGGGGCGGGTGGTGGAGGTGGGCGGAGTCGAACCGCCGTCCAAAGGTCCTTCCAGCGTGCGTCTACGTGTGTATCCCGCTCTTTGGTTGTCGGGTCGCAGGCCACCAGCGGGCGGGTTTCCTTTGACCGTAGTTCCATTTGTTTTCGCCGTCAGCTATGAAACGTCGCCTGGGCTAGCCTTCTTTTGTTGCAGTTCGCGCCGCGCCAAAGGCCGGGCTAGGCGGTCACTGTCTCACTTAAGCAGCGAGAGCGTAGTTCTGGTTGCCAGTTAATGGCTTTGCCGTTTGTTTACGAGGCCAACGGCACCTCGACACGCAACATCACCTTCGGTTCCCCTGTCGAAACCGGGTCACCCCCAGCCCGAAAAGTGTACCAGAACGCCGCCCCGAGCATCCTGAGCCTTCCCACGATCTCTCCTCATGCGCGCAGGCGGGCCGTCCGCCCAGCCGGTTATTCCCCTCGCCTGAGCCGTCCATTCAACACCCGCCATTGCTTGCGCCCGTAGGCGTAGACGGGGTGGGTCCAGCGTCCGGCCACCACCCCCTCGCGCAGGGCGGCGATCAAATCCTCGGGCGTGCGGATGATCCGGAAAGGTGTCTCCACCCACGCCTCGCCGATGTCGCGCAGGGTGTGGGCGTCACTCCCGGCGCACTCCGGCAGGGCGCGCTCCCGTGCCCAGGCGGCGGCGACGAGGTTCCAGCGGTGGCGCGAGAGGCGGGAATTGAAGGTCTCCACGATGTCCACCTGAGCTGCGATCCGCGCCGTCGCCTCCGGCTTCAGGCGGTAGCGTTTGAGGGGGTCGAAGCCGTGCTGGAGCATCACCAGGCCGCCCTGCGCCTTGATCTCGCGGACGGTCTCCTCGGGGGTGAGCCCTGGCGGAATGCGCTCGTTCAGGAAGAGGCCGATCAGCTCACCCTCCGACGTGGTGACTTCCTCGCCGGGAATGACGCTGAGGCGGTCGTCCAGCCCCAGGTCGGCCACGATGCGGGCGAGCTCGGGACCGCCGCGCTGCTGGTCGTGGTCGGTGACGGCGACCACCCGGGTGTTCGTCCGCAGCATCCAGGCGGGGACGCCGCGCAGCGGGGTGCGGCAGTCGTGGCTGACCTCGCTGTGGATGTGGAGGTCCACTCGCATGACCTGCACGCCGTCGCGGAAGACGACGTTGTTGATCAGGGTCGGCATGTGCCTAGCCTCCCTCCTTCGGCGGCACGAGCACCCGGAGGGCACCCGGCCAGACCTCGATCCTCACGGTGCCCATCACGCCCGGTCGTGCGCGCCGCACCTCACCGTCCACGTGGAAAGCCTGCCCGACATAGGGAAGCTCGACCACCCGCGCCTCGTCGCTGGACACGCTCGGCAACGCCTCGAACTCGTCGCGTGCTAGGGCCGCGAGGTAGGCGATCAACCCGTCTTGTTGCTCCCCGTTCACCCGGATGACGTTCAGCCGCCCGTCGGTGGGATCGGCGGTGGTGGCAAGCCGCAGGCGGGGGCCGGTCGCCCTCGTGTTCATCACCTCCATGAGCGCGCAGGCGGCCTCCGGGTGCACCTCTCCGTCGAGTGTGAGGGCCAGCGGCGGCGGCTCGAAGCCGCGCAGGGCCGAGGCGAGCGCCTGCACGGCCCGCAGCGGGCTCTTGCCCCCTTCCGGGTCGTACTCGGCGAGCACGTGGGCGAAGGCGCCGCAGCCGCACGCCTCCACGAAGAGGTCCTCGCCCCAGGGGGCCGTCACCCGCCCGAGGTCGAGGGGCACGGTCCGGGCGTTCGCGGAGCGGGCGAGCACGTCCAGGGGCGCTCCCTCGATGCCCAGCGTCCGCCCGATGTTGTTCGCGGTGCCCATCGGGAGGATGCCGAGCCGCACGCCCGCCTGCCCGGCGAGGTGCAACGCCGCCGCGCGCACCGTGCCGTCGCCGCCCGCCACGAAGACGGTGCCGCGCACGTCCGCCAGGGCGGAGGCGAGGTCCGCCTCGTCGTCCGTCGCGCGGTAGACGGGCCGGTAGCCGAGCCCGTACAGCGCCTCCACGAGGAGGTCGGGGCTGGCGTGTTCGCTGCCGCCCGCCCCCCGGTTGAAGATCAGCGTGGCGTCCGTCACGTCCGCGCCCGGCACCTGAGGGGCTGCCGGAGAGTCGAGGGTCATGGGAGGACTGTAGCCTACTCCGCACGAAGCGCGACAGCCGGCCAGCGGGGGAGGTCAGGGGTACTCGACCAGGAGAGGACGGTGATCGCTCCCCGCTGGCGCTAGGACGCGGGCGCGGGTGGGGGTCAGGCCGCGCGCCATCACGTGGTCTATGCGCAGGAACAGGCCGGGGAAGGTCCAGCCCGGGCCATGCCCCGCCGCGCCGTGGGCATCCGGGCCAAAAGCTCTTTGAAGCTGGCGGTACACCAGTCCCCGAGGGGGCGTGTTCAGGTCGCCGCCCAGCAGGAGCGGGCCCGGCTGCCGCGCGGCAATCTCCGTGAGGAGGGCCACCTGCGCCGCCCGCACGTCCCGGGTGCGTCGCACCGTGGCGAGGTCGCCGCGCAGGGCGCTGGAGACGAGGACGGTGTTCAGGTGCGCGTTGACGACCCTCACGCTCTGCCCCCGCCAACGCACCTCGGTTTCGAGGAAGGCCCGTCCGCTGCCCGGAGCCGGGTCAACTCGCGTGGCGAGGACGGGCAGGCGCGTCAGGGTCGTCACCTCCCGCGCTGCCTGCACCCGGTAGCCGGGCAGGGCGGCGAGCAGCTCGGGCCCGAAGCCCACCCGCACGAAGTTCGTCTCCTGAAGCAAGATCACGTCCGCGTCCGCCGCCCGCAACGCCCCCGCGATCTGGCCCGGCGTGCCCAGCGTTCCCCGCGCCACGTTGTAGGTGACGACCCGCAGCGTGCCGCCCGGCTGGGGCCGCCAGTGGAGGAAGTCCGCACCCCACAGGGCCAGCAGCGTTCCCGCCAGCGCCACGCCCACGCCCCGCCTTTTCCAGAAGGTCCAGGCCAGCACGAGGGGCGCAGGCAGCACCCACACCCCCGCCGGGAGGTAGGCGAGCAGGAGGGTCGGCACCGTCCGCTCGCCGACGAACTCCCCGAGGAGCCACGCCAGGGCCACGGTCAAGAGGTACGCCCACGCCAGCCGCATGGGAAGAAGCCTCTCACCCGGGGGCAAGAGGCGTCGCCTATCGAAAGGGGGAGAGGTTGTGAACGGTCAGAGCAGGGTTTGGGTTTGGTAGGAGACAAGGGACTCGAACCCTTAACCGCCCCCTTAGAAGACGGGTGCTCTGACCGCTTGAGCTAGCCTCCCGTGCCCACACGCTCCGTCGCTGACATCTCAGCGGCGTGGTGCGTGGGCGATATTCGCAGGGAAGCCATCGTTGTCATCGTAGGTTCCTCCATGTGCGTCAGGTAGGCACCGGGCTCGGTTCCAAGCTTACCTGTACTCCGCCGCCCGCACCTGCGCCTCCTCGCGCTGGGCGAGTTCCTGGCGCTGCACCTGCCCTACTGCGTCGGCGAGGGCGTCCTTGAGTTGCGGGAGGCCGATGTTCCGCAGGGCGCTCACGGGCACCCCGCCCAGCCGCTCGCGCTCGCGGTCCAGCGCCTCCGGGTCGGCGGCGTCGGCCTTGTTCAGCGCGACGACCGTAGGCATCTCGCGGAAGCCGAGGTCTTCCAGAATCCGGTTGACCGCCTCATAGCGGGTGTCGGCGCCGGGGCTCGCCGCGTCCACCACATGCAGGAGCACGTCGGCGTCGCCGATCTCCTCCAGCGTGGCACGGAAGGCGCGGGAGAGGTCTTTGGGCAGGTCACGGATGAAGCCCACCGTGTCGGTGAGGACCACCGGGCCCACGCCCTCGATGTACCCCTGGCGGCTCGTGGGGCGCAGGGTGGCGAAGAGCTTGTTCTCGGCCAGCACCCGGCGCGGTTCCTCGGCGGCGTGGGTGAAGGCGTTGAGGAGCGTGGACTTGCCCGCGTTCGTGTACCCGACGATGGAAACGACCGGGATGTCGTTGCGCGCGCGGCCCTTGCGGCGCTCCTCGCGGCGGACGGCCACGCTCTCCAGTTGCTTCTCCAGGAAGGAGATGCGGTCGTTGATCCGGCGGCGGTCGAGCTCCAGCTTCGTCTCACCGGGGCCGCGCGTCCCGATGGAACCGCCCGCCGCGCTGCCCGCCGAACCACCGATGCGCGAGAGCTGCGCGCCCGCACCGAGCAGCCGGGGCTTCATGTACCGGAGCTGCGCGAGTTCGACCTGAAGCCGCGACTCCACCCCCTGCGCGTGCAGGGCGAAGATGTCGAGGATCAGTTGCGTCCGGTCGAGAATCTTCAGCCCGGTTGCCGCCTCGATCTCGCGCGCCTGGGCCGGGCCCAGTTCCTGCCCGAAGATCAAGAGGTCCGCGTCGAGGTGGTACGCCCGGCTCGTCAGCTCTTCGAGCTTGCCCGCGCCGACCAGGGTGCCCGGCTTGAGGTTGCGGCGGTACACGAGTTCCTTGTGGACGACCTCCGCCCCCGCCGTGCGCGCGAGTTCGCTCAGCTCCTCCAGCCGCTCCTCGGCGTCGAACTCGCCCTGGTCGATCTGGACGAGGATGGCGCGCTCGCGGTCCTTTTTCGCCTCGCGGGTGCGGCTGGCGCGGGCAATTTCTTCCTCCAGCGCTGAGACCTGCGCGCCGAGGTCGAACTCGTCGATCTGGAAGCTGGGCACCGGGTCGAGGATGCGCCAGTCTTCTTCTTCGCCCACCGTGCCGGGCGGGGTGAGGTGCGCGGTGTGGACGAGGCCGGGCTGTCCCTCGTTCCGCACCTCGATGGCGCTTACGGCGTCCAGCCGCTTGAGGAAGAGGGTGGAGAGGTCGCCCTTGCTCAGCCCCCCGCCGCGCGGGTGCGTGTGCAACAGGTGGAAGCCCGCCAGCCGATTCTCGCCGAGGCGCAGGTCGGGCAGTTCGGCGCCCTTCGCGTCGGCCACGCTGACGGAAATGACGCGGCCCCGGCGGTCGATCAGGACGCTGACCTCGCGCCGCACGTCGTCGGAAAGTTCGGCAAGGTTGCGCGCGAGTTCGGGCGAGCCCACCCGCCCCGGCTCGATGCGGCGGCGGTAGAGGTTGCTCAGGGACTTCAGTTGGGCCGGGCGCAGGCCCGAGGTGTTGCCGTGGACTTTATCTATGGTTCGTCACTTCCTTCGCGGGATGATGGGAGGCGGAACGTGGGGACACGCACCCGAGGCCACCCGGATGCGGTCCGCGCGGCGGGAGGGAGGCACATTTCAGCATTGCCCCCAGTATAGGCCGGGGAACCCGGAAAAGGTGTGCCTTTACTGAAGAAACTTGATCATGGTGCGCTCAGCTTATGGCGGAAGTCAGGTCGGACGCATCCGCCGAATGACGCAGCCGGGGATGAGGGCGTTGGCCGACAAGGAACGCCGCGAAGAGGTCGTGGGCGTGGGGTAGGCAGCCCCGACCCTCGTCGCCCGGCCTGCGTCCTACACTGCCCCATGCACTCACAAGCTGGCCCGGCCCCGGTCAGCGGCCTCCGGTGATCGTCTCCGCCCTGCTGGTCCTCCTGGCCGCCGGGTGGGTGGCGTGGACGGGGTGGCGGGCAGGACCCGGTTCCCCCGCGCGGATGCGGGCGTCACGCTGGGCGGCGGGCCTGAGCATCGCGGGGGCGGCGGGGCTCCTGCCCTCCTACGTCCTCGCCTTCGCCGTGGGCGTGGGCAGCCTGCCCGGCGGAGACTTCGCCTGGCCCAGCCTGCTCATCCCCGTGCCGTTCCTGCTGCTCGTGGCCTTCGGGGCGGTGGCGCTCCTCCTCGCTCCCTCGGGGCGGCAACGGGCGCTCCTCGTGGGCCTGACCCTGCTCGCCGCGCTCCTCGTCTTGCTGGGGGGAGGGTGGTTGGGGCTGTGAGGTGTGCCCACCGCCCGCGCCCCAAAAACCTCACCCCCGACCGGGTGGGGTCAGGGGTGGGGGCTTGGCGAAGAGGGTGGGATTCGAACCCACGGTAGCCTTGCGACTACTTCGGTTTTCGAGACCGACCCATTCAACCACTCTGGCACCTCTCCGCGTGTGGTCGCTTCCGGCGCAGGTCCGGTGGGCGTCAGCGAATATAGCACGCCCCCCTGGGAGTTGGGGAGGGGGGAGGCGCTACAGTTGGCCCCGTGACCGTCCCGCCCGCCGCGCCCGATCCCAACCTCCCGCCGCAGGGCCCGGCCTCGCCCGCTCCGGCTCCGGCTCCGCGCCGCTCGCTGCGGGTGAACACCTTGATCGTGATGGCGGGGACGCTGGGATCGCGGCTCTCCGGGATCGTCCGGCAGCAAATCATGAACCTCTTCGGAAACACGCTGCTGGACGCCTTTCTGGTGGCGGTGCGTATTCCCAACCTGCTGCGGGAACTGCTGGCGGAAGGCGCGCTCGTCAACTCCTTTATCCCGGTGTACAAGACGCTGGACGCCGCCGGGCGCAGGCAGCTCGCCTCGGCCTTCAGCGGCGTGCTGATCGCGGTCAACCTGCTCCTGATGGCGCTGGGCATCCTCGCCGCACCGTGGATCGTGGACCTGCTGCTCGCCGGGCAGCCCAACGTGGACCGGGCGCTGGCGATCTACATGACGCAGCTCGTCATGCCCTTCCTGATGCTCATCAGCCTCGCCTCGGTGGCGATGGGGCTGCTCAACGCCGACGAGCATTTCCGCGAGAGTTCGTTCGCGCCCGTCGCCTTCAACCTGGCGAGCATCACCGCCCTGCTGCTGCTGCCGGACACGGCGACGTGGCTCGCTTTCGGGTGGCTGGTCGGTGGGGTGGCGCAGCTTGTCGTGCAGCTTCCGGCCCTGCGGCGGTTCGGACTGCTCCCCACGCCTGCCCTGATGCGGCACCCGGCGTTGGGGCGCGTGCTGCGGCAGATGGCTCCCTTCACCCTGACGGCGGGGGCGCGGCAGGTCCTCAACGTCTACGTCACCCGTCTCCTGAGCAACGGGCAACTCTTCCCGGCGGGCACCCAGGCCGGGTACGCCAACGCCGAGGCTCTCTTCACGATGGTCAACGGCCTCTTCGTGGTCTCGCCCGCCCTCGCCCTCTTCCCGCGCTTCTCGCAGCACGCCGCGGAGAAGAACTGGGTGGAATTCAAGAGCCTCACCGTGCAGGCGATCCGCACCACTACCTTCCTCGCCGCGCCGATGAGTGCGCTGCTCGTGGCGCTGGCCCCCTACGCCGTCAGCATCTTCAACCTGCGCCCGGAGTTCGATGCGGCGCGTTTCGCGGCGGGCACGGGCATCCTGCGGGGGTGGGCGCTGGCGCTCGTGCCGTGGGCGGTCGTCACCCTGCTGCTGCGGACCTTCTATGCCCGTGAGCGGGCCCGCGAGGCCGTGACGGTCAGCGCGGTGGGATTCTTGCTGGAGGTGGCCCTGTACCGGCTGCTCGTGCCGGGTCTGGGCTTCCTGGGTTTCGGGGTGAGCACGACGCTGAGCGGCCTGTTCATGTCGGGCGCGCTGATCTTCCTGTACCGCCGTACCCTGGGCTTTCCCTCGCGGGCGGTCGTCTCGCACCTGATCCGGGTCGTGCCGCTCGCGCTCGTCGCCGGAGTCGTCGCCTGGCTCGTCTCGCGGCTGATGCCTGCGCCGGGGTTCGTCGTGCCGGGGGTGATTGGGCTGGCGGTGGCGGGTGGGGTGGGGTTGGGGGTGTATCTGGCCGGGGCGCTCGCGTTGCGGATGCCGGAGGTGGCGGGGGTGGTGCGGCGGTTGAGGCGGTAGGGCGGTGGGGTTGGAAGGCGTGACCCCCACCCCCCAGCCCCCTCCCCCCAGGGGGGGCAGGGGGAGCGGCGCTGCGCTACGCAAGGGCACACGGGCGGCGTGGGTGGACGGGTTCCTGCAAGCGGAAGGTGTGATCTTGTCGCGTCCCAGTCGCTACCCCACCGTCTCGCTGCGCGAGCCGACGTGGCCGTGGGCCAGGGGCGTTCAGTCACGGGTACTCATCGGGCGTCCAGATCGACGGTTTGAACAGCGCAAAGGCCCCCGCCCTCTTTCTCCCTCTCCCCTTGTGGGAGAGGGCCGGGATGAGGGGGCGTGTGACCACCTCCCCCGCCCCTGCCTCCCTCCCTACCTCCCCACCCCCAGCAACGAGTACGCCAAGAGCGCCAGCTTCTCCCGCAGCAGGTAACGGCGGTCCGGTCGGTCGCCGAGGGGACTCGGGCTCGCGTTCGCGTTCATGTCGAGGGCGTGTGCGAGGGCCAGGGCGCGCGGCGCGTGGGCCTCGTCGGTGACCAGGGTGACGGGGGTGTGGGGGGGCAGGTACGCGCGGGCATTGCGCAGGTTCTCTACCGTCGTACGGCTGCGTGTCTCGGCGAGGAGGGCGGTGGACGGGACGCCGTGGCGGTGCAGGTAGGTCACGCCGACCTCGCCCTCGCTGTGGGGGTCGCCGGGCTGGCGGCCTCCCGTCACCACGACGGTCCGGATACCGCCCGCCCGGTAGAGGCTCAGGGCATGGTCGAGCCGACGCTGGAAGGCGGGGCTGGGCCTGCCCGCATACTGCGCGGCGCCGAGGACCACGAGGACGGGGTGGGGCGGCTGGGCGGAGGGTACGCGCGCACCGGGGGCCAGCAGGAAGGCGGCCACCAGCAGCAAGGCGAGGGCGAGCGGCAGCAGGGAGAGGCCCGAGCCCGTGGCGCGCATCGCGGCGAGCGTAGCACGGAGAAAAGGCGGCTGGGTGGGGAAAGAATGGGCCGGGAGGTTTCCGTGACATGCGGCGCCGTACCGTGAGGGGGGCTGTGCTACGCTCCGCGCAAGTTTCTCAGGGGAGCCTTCGTTATGTCCAGAACCCTCGTGATCGTCGAGTCGCCCGCCAAGGCCAAAACCATCGAGAAGTACCTCGGCAGGGGGTACGCGGTGGAGTCCTCCATCGGGCACATCCGCGACCTGCCCAGGAGCGCCGCCGACGTTCCCGAGAAGTACAAGGGCAAGGCCTGGGCCCGCCTCGGCCTCGACGTGGAGGACAACTTCAAGCCCCTCTACGTCGTCTCGCCCGAGAAGCGCCAGCAGGTCGCCAAGCTCCGCAAGATGGCCTCCGAGGCCGACGAGATCATCCTGGCGACCGACGACGACCGCGAGGGCGAGAGCATCGCGTGGCACCTCTACCAGGAACTGAGGCCCAAGGTCCCCGTCAAGCGGATGGTCTTCCACGAGATCACGAAGGAAGCCATCCAGCAGGCCATCGCCCACCCCCGCCAGATCGACACCAACCTCGTCGAGGCGCAGGAGGCCCGCCGGGCGCTTGACCGCCTCTACGGCTATGAGGTCAGCCCGGTCCTGTGGAAGAAGGTCGCTCCCAAGCTCTCCGCTGGCCGGGTGCAGTCGGTGGCGACCCGGATGCTCGTCGAGCGTGAGCGCGAGCGGATGCGCTTCGTGAGCGGGACGTGGTGGGACCTTCTGGTGACGGCGGCGACGAAAGACGGCGAGACCTTCCCCGCCCGGCTGACCGACGTAGATGGCGTGCGGCTGGCGACGGGCAAGGACTTCGATCCGCTGACCGGCAAGGTGAAGAAGGGGACGGAGGTGCGGTTGCTGGACGAGGCGGCGGCCCGTGCCCTGGCGGACGGCCTGACCGGGCAGACGCTCACCGTCACCTCCGCCGAGGAGAAGCCCTTCACCCAGCGGCCCTATGCTCCCTTCATCACCTCCACCCTCCAGCAGGAGGGGAGCCGCAAGCTGGGCTTCGCCGCTACGCGGACCATGCGGGCAGCGCAGCGGCTGTACGAGCAGGGCTACATCACCTACATGCGGACGGACTCGACCAACCTGTCGCAGGAGGCGATCAACGCCGCACGCACGCAGGTCAAGGCGATGTACGGTCAGCAGTACCTCAGCCCCCAGCCGCGCGTCTACGCGAAGAAGGCGAAGAACGCCCAGGAAGCGCACGAGGCGATCCGCCCCGCCGGGTCGAGCTTCCGCACGCCGGAGAGCCTGCGCGGCGAGCTGAGCGGCGACGAGTGGCGCCTCTACGACCTGATCTGGAAGCGTACCGTGGCCTCTCAGATGGCGGACGCTCGTGGTCGGAGCCTGCGGGTGCGGCTGGCCGGGAAGGCGACGGGTGGGGAAGAGGTGGGGCTCAGCGCCTCGGGTCGCACCATCGACTTTCCCGGCTTCCTGCGCGCCTACGTGGAGGGCCGTGACGACCCGAACGCCGCGCTGGAGGACCGGGAGACGCCCCTGCCGCCCCTTAAGGAAGGCGACCGCGTGACCGCTGAGTCCGCCAAGCCGGAGGACCACGAGACCCAGCCGCCCGCCCGCTACACCGAGGCCTCGCTGGTGCAGGCGTTGGAAGCCGCCGGAATTGGCCGCCCCTCGACCTACGCGAGCATCCTCGGCACCATTCAGGAACGCGGCTACGCGGTCAAGAAGGGGCAGGCACTCGTCCCCACCTGGACGGCCTTCGCCACCTCCGCCCTGCTGGAGCACCACTTCGGGCGGCTGGTGGACTACGACTTCACGGCGCGGATGGAGGAAGACCTCGACGACATCGCGGGAGGGCGGGCCCAGCGGGTGCCGTACCTCCGCCGCTTCTACCTGGGCGAAAACGGGGAGGGCATGGCCCTGCGTCCCCTGATCGACTCCAAGATGGGCGAGATCGACGCGCGGGGCATCGCCACCATCCACGTCCCCAAGCTCGACGGCAGCGGCATCGAGGTGCGGGTGGGCCGGTACGGGCCCTACATGCAGCGGGGCGAGGAGAAGACCAACCTTCCTGAAGACCTCGCGCCGGACGAGTTGACCGCTGAGAAGGCCGCCGAACTGATGAACCGCCCGACCGGAGACCGGGTGATCGGCACGGACGAGGCGACCGGGCATCCTGTGGTTGCGCGCGCCGGACGCTATGGGCCTTACGTGACGCTGGGCGACGGCAACCCTCCTATCCGCTCGGCAAGCTTGTTCCCAGGTGACGACCTCAACACGATGACCGTAGAGCGGGCCTTGCGTCTCCTCAGCCTTCCGCGTCTCGTCGGCACCTCTGAAGGCGAGGAAATCTGGGCGCAGAACGGCAAGTTCGGGCCGTACCTGAAACGCGGCAACGACAGTCGCAGCCTCGCCGTCCACGAGCAACTGTTCACGGTGTCTCTCCCCGAGGCCGAGGCCCTCTTCATGCAGCCGCGCTTCCGGGCGAGGGGCGCCGCCGGTCCCCTGAAGACCTTCGAGTACGAGGGCCACGCCCCCATCCAACTCAAGTCGGGCCGCTACGGACCCTACCTGACGGACGGCGAGCGCAACGCGACTCTGCGGAAGGGGGAAGAGGAGGGCAACCTCTCTCCTGAACGCGCCCTGGAGATTCTGGAGGAACGCGGCAAGGAACCCAAGAGCAAGGCGGGCAAACCGGGCCGCAGGACGGCAATCTCGAAGGCCAGCGGGACGAAGGCGAAGACGGGCGGCACCAAGACGACTGCCCGGGGGAGCACGGCACCCCGAACCCCGGCGACGAAAACTCCAGCCCGAAAAGCCCCGGCGAGCCAGACGAGCGCGAGGAAACCCGCCGCGAAGGTCACGCCGACCAGAACTAAGGCCGCCCCCAAAGCCCCCGCCAAGACCGCCCTCACCTGGGCCGACCTCAAACCGCACCTCGGCGTGCTGAGCGAGCAGGAACGCGCCCTCGTCACCGCCACCCGTGATCAGGGGCGCAAGGTGGAGGAGGTCGCCCCCACCCTCGGCCTCGACGTGAAGAAGGCGAAGGGGATGGCGCTCCAGGCGAGCAAGAAGCTCAACCAGGCGGCACGCGGGGAGTAGCTTGCCCAGCCGTCCGCCCCTCCGGCGCAGGCCCCCGCCCCAGACCCTGCACCTCGCGCGGCTGGCGCAGGGCACGCCGGGGGAGTGGGTGGCCTTGCCGGGGGGCCTCCTGCGAGTCCTCGCGCTGGGCGGCAAGGTGGACGGTCCCGCCGCGACGGGCTGGCTCACCTGCCTGACGGGCGAGGCCATCCTCGACCTGCCGGAGCGCGAGTTCGTCCGCCTGCGCCCCGCCGAGACCTACCGCGTCACGCTGGGGGAACCGTGGACGGCGCTGCCCGTGCGGGAAGGAACGGTGCTCCTCCTCGCGCCGGACGGGGAGACAGGCCGCTCCTCCTGAATCGCGTCTCACGGGACGCTTGCCGCCCCCTGCCGGTGCTAGCGTGACCCCATGTCCTCCGGTGCCGAACTCCTCCAGAAGGCCGCCTCCGGCGTGCGCCTGAGCGCCGCCGAGATCGAGGCGCTGTACCACCTCCCGCTGCCCGAGGTGGCCGCCGTCGCCCACGGGCTGCGCCTGGAGCGGCGCGACCCCGACGTGGTGACCTTCCTGATCGACCGGAACATCAATTACACCAACGTCTGCAACGTGGGCTGCAACTTCTGCGCCTTCTACCGCACCCGCCGCCAGAAGGACAGCTATACGCTGGACTACGAGGAGATCAGCGCCAAGATCAGGGATCTGGAGGCGGTCGGCGGCACCCGCATCCTCCTCCAGGGGGGCGTGAATCCCGAATTAGGGCTGGACTACTACACGGGCCTCTTGTGGCACGTCAAGGCGCACCACCCCACCATCCGCATCGACGCCTTCTCGCCGGAAGAAGTGCTCTTCATGGAGAAGACCTTCGGGCTGAGCCTGGACGCACTCCTCGACACGCTCATCGAGGCGGGGCTCGACGGGCTGCCGGGGGCGGGCGGGGAGATTCTGGAGGACGAGGTGCGTCAGGGAGCGGCCCCCGCGCGCATCCGCTCGGACGACTGGTTCCGGATCATCGACGCGGCGCAGCGCAAGGGGCTGTACACGATTTCCACGATGGTGATCGGCTTCGGGGAAAGTTTCGCCCAGCGCGCGGCCCACCTCCTCAAGATCCGGGAGCAGCAGGACCGGGCGAACGCGCTCTACGGCGGCAACGGCTTTTCGGGCTTCGCCATGTGGACCCTCCAGACCGAGCACACGCGGCTGCACGGCAAGGCGCCTGGCGCGACCGCCCACGAGTACCTTCAGCAGCTCGCGGTGGCGCGCATCGCCCTGGACAACGTGCCCAACATCCAGGCGTCGTGGCCCGCGCAGGGCTTCAAGGTGGCGCAGGCGTCGCTCTACTACGGGGCGAACGACCTCGGGAGCACCATGCTGGAGGAGAACGTGGTCTCAGCGGCGGGCGGGCACGGGCGGCACAGCGCCACCGTGCGCGAACTCGTGCGCATCGCCGTGGACGCGGGCTATACCCCCGCCATCCGCAACAGCCGCTTCCAGATCATCGCCTGGCCCGACGCGGACGCCCTGCTGAACCGCACCGAGGCCAACCCCGAGGCGGAGCGGGCCGTGGGAGCGGTGGGGTAGGGTCTTGGCCGGAGCTTGGGTTCGCCACCCGCGCCTTTACCTTCAAGATGAAGTAGTTCACAATGGGTCCATGTGTTGTGGGTTGACCGGGGGTTTCCTCCCGTTGATGGACGGAGGAAGAGAGGACCCGGCCAGACGGGTGTCGTTTGTTTTCGGGGGGGGCCTTTGCTCGCGTTCGTGATCTGCGAGGCCCTGGACGGGAAGGTGTGGCAGGCGGAGGCGCGGTTTCTGGTGCGCTCGGCACGTGACCTGCGGGCGCTGCTCGCCTCGGCGGGGCTGGGCGACCGGGGCCACCAGCCCGACGTGAGCGTGACCGTGCGGGGCGACCTGCTGATGGAAGACCGCCGGGTCAGCGGGCGTACGGTCCTGACCACGGAAGAGGTCGCCCGCCTCGCGGAGATGGCCGAGCCCAACGAGCGGGCCCAGCTCCTGGCGTGGCACGCCTTCGCCCAGACGTTGGAGGACGCCGGACGATCCGCGCGGCTGATCTTCTGGTTCGTGGGGTAGGGGAGGCGAGCCCCGCTCAGGCTGCCCCGTCCACCTGTTCGTCCACCCGCGCCCGCCGTTCGAGGTCGTCGAGTGCCCGCTCGTAGAGGTCTTGGTCGAGACCGGGCACCACCGCGAGAAAGGTCGCCGCGTCCTCTAGCGCGGCGTGGAGGCTGTCGTGGTGCCAGCCCGGCCCCTCGGCGATCAGGCGCACGCGGCCGGACGTGAGGAGAAAGCGCACGCGCCCCTGGCTCGTCCGCGTGTCGCTGAAGTGCCGGGTCACGTTCATGTCCTCAGCGTAGAAAACGGGCGTGAGGCCAGCATCGACCAAAATGATGAGGCGTTCAGGGTGCGGGCAGGCGTCATGGGCGGTGTGTTCCCTTCCCTCTCGTCACCGTGCGGGTGGTCCCGCCTCAATGCCGGTCCCGGTGCCGTGGCGAAGCGGGATTTCGGGCCGGGCAGGGTGGGAGTGCGCGCCTTGTTCATCGCCCGGTAGAGGCAGGGGCGGGGGTGGGGCACGGCGGCGATGCTCGCCCTCGCCATCTGGCCGCGCGAACACCGGCCCGAGGTGCGGCGCGTCGTTCTCAGCGTGAAGTTCAGGACCCCGGGTCCACCCGCGCTGACCGGAGGGCGGGCTTCGTCATTCGGGGGGTGCCGGGCCGCAGGAGGTGATGGAGCTGGAGTCGACTGTACCCACCGGCCCCTCATGAAGCGGCGTCCAGAGGTCCCTCACGGCCCTGGGACCTTCACCCCACACACTCGGGGCGATGAGCACGCGCATTGCCGGTCAGAAGGTCCTCGCCATCGTCCTCGCGGGGGGGAAGGGCAGCCGCCTCGCTCCGCTGACGACCGAACGGGCTAAACCCGCTGTGCCCTTCCTGGGCACCTACCGATTGATCGACTTCTCCCTCTCCAATCTCGTGAACAGCGGCGTGGGCGACGTGTGGGTGATCGAGCAGTACCTCCCGCACGGCCTGAACGACCACCTCTCGGGCGGTCGGCCCTGGGACCTCGACCGCACGCGCGGCGGGCTGGTGGTGATGCCGCCCTTTTCCAGCCCCGAGAACGAGGACGGCGAGTTCGCCCAGGGCAACGCGCACGCCCTGGCCCAGCACGTCCGGCTGATGCGCGAATTCGCCCCCGACGTGGTGCTGGTGATGAGCGCCGACCACGTTTACAAGCTCGACTATTCCGACGTGATCCGCGAGCACGTCCGCCACGGCGCCAGCGTCACGATGGTCACGACCGACCTGAAGGACGCCGCGCAGGCCACCCGTTTCGGCAATGTGCGGGCGGACGGCGAGGGCCGCGTCACCGAGTTCGCCTACAAGCCGGACGAGCCGCTGGGGGAGACGGTCACCGCCGAGGTCTTCGTCTACGACGCGGACATCCTGATGGACACCCTGGAGGAGCTGGAGCGGCAGGGCGACTTGGGTGATTACGGCGAGGAGTTGCTGCCCGCCCTGGTCTCGCGAGGGGACGCCTACGCGCACCCGCTGGAGGGGTACTGGATGGACGTGGGCACGCTGGACGCCTACCTCCAGACCCACCGGGATTTCCTGGACGGCCACGGCTTCCCGCTCGACACGCGCGACTGGCCCTTCATCACGAGTTCGATCTCCCGGCCCCCCACGCGGGTGCACGGGACCGCCCGGCTCGACCGCGCCTTCCTCTGCGGCGGCGCCGAGATCGCGGGCGAGGTGATCGGCAGCGTGGTCGGCCCCAACGCGGTCGTCGAGGAGGGCGCCGTGGTCCGCGACAGTATCGTGCAGCCCGGCGCGGTCGTGAGGTCCGGGGCGCGGGTCGTGCGCGCCATCGTGGACGCCCACGCCGTCGTGGAGGCCGGGGCTGAGGTCGGTGCGGCGGAGGGGGACGGCCCCCCTACCGTGGTCGGCGCCCACAGCGTCGTGGAGGCCGGGGCGAAGGTGGGGGCGAGTCTGATCGTCGAACCGCGCCAGACGGTGCGTGCCGGTCGGGAGGGGGAGACGGCCCGCCCGGCGGAGAGGGACGACCAGGCGGGGAAATAGCCGCCACCTTTTTCCCCAAGCTGCGAGGGTAGACTGCTCGGCTGAGATGAGTGCCGCGTCCCGCCCACCCCACACCCTGTCCGTCGCCCCGATGATGGACTGGACGGACCGGCACTGCCGCGCCTTCCACCGCACCCTGACCCGCCGCACCCTGCTCTACACCGAGATGGTCACGACGGGCGCGATCCTGCACGGCGACCGGGAGCGGCACCTGGGCTTCGGGGAGGCCGAGCACCCGGTCGCGCTGCAACTGGGAGGCTCCGACTCCGCCGCCCTCGCCGAGTGCGCCCGCATCGCCGAGGCCTGGGGCTACGACGAGGTGAACCTCAACTGCGGCTGCCCCAGCGACCGGGTGCAGAATGGGAGTTTCGGCGCCTGCCTGATGGGCACGCCGGACGTGGTGGCCCGCTGCGTGGAGGCGATGCGCGGCGCGACCTCCCTCCCCATCACGGTCAAGCACCGCATCGGCATCGACGACCTCGACAGTTACGAGCACCTCACCCGCTTCGTCTCCACGGTCGCGGCGGCGGACTGCGAGACCTTCATCATCCACGCGCGCAAGGCGTGGCTCTCGGGCCTGTCGCCGAAGGAGAACCGGGAGATTCCGCCCCTGCGCTACGAGGTCGTGCGGCAACTCAAGGAGGACTTCCCGGGGCTGACCGTCGTCCTGAATGGTGGCATCCTGAGCCTCGAAGCCGCGCGGGATCATCTGACTTGGGCCGACGGCGTGATGGTCGGGCGGGCAGCCTATCAGGACCCGTACATCCTCGCCACCGCAGACCGGGACATCTTCGGGGAGGACGTGAAATCGCCCACCCGGCGCGAGATTGTCGAAGACTTCCTGCCCTACGTCGCGGCGCAGTTGGAGGCGGGGCAGCCTCTGAACCGCGTGATGCGCCACATCCTCGGCCTCTTCGCGGGGCAGCCTGGCGCCCGTCATTGGAAGCGGACGCTGAGCGAGCAGGGCCACCGCCCCGGCGCGGGGGTGGAGGTCGTGCGGGAGGCGCTGGCGGGGGTGCCGGAGAGCGTGCTGGACGCGCGGCCCGAGGTGGGTACGGCTCAGCCCGCCTGACCCTATTCCTGAAGCCGCACCGGAGCCGGATTCTTCCCCGCCCGCCGCAGCACCACGCCTGCGACGAGGGTGCCCAGCAGGCTGAACACGGCGGAGAGGTAAAAGGCCGCGCCGGGCTCGTTGAGGGTATTGCCCGGCCGGGTGAAGTAGGCGAAGACGCTCGTGGCGAGGATCGGGCCGACGATGCCCACGAGGCTGTTCACGCTCGTCAGCGCCCCCTGCACCCGGCCCTGCTCGCTGGGATCGACCGTGCGGCTGATCAGGCCCTGGATGGCCGGGCCCGCGATGCCCGCCAGCGCCCCGAGCAGGATGGAGGCGTACAGCGTCGCGTCCGTGCGCGCCGCTCCCAGCAGCACGTACTGCACGACGCCCAGCAGGAGCCCGGTGATGATCGCGCCCCGTTCGCCCAGCACCCGCATCGCCGTCCCCACCAGCCCCGCCTGCACGATGGCCGAGAGCAGGCCGATGACGGCGAGCGCCACCCCGTTGTCCCGGGGCGTCCACCCCAGCACCCGCTCGGTGAAGAGGACCCAGGTGCTGAAGATCGCCTGCTGCGCCAGCCCGATCAGGATGAAGGCGGCGGCGAGGTTGCGCACCAGCGGATAGCGCCCCAGCACCGTCAGCGGCGCGAGGGGGTTGAGTACGCCCCGTCCCGGACGCGTTCCCCGGTTCTCCGGCGCCAGCGACTCCGGCAGGACGAAGAAGCCGTAGAGCGCGTTCAGAAGCGCCAGCCCCGCCGCCACCAGGAAGGGCAGGCGCAGGTCGATGTCCCCCAGCACCCCGCCCAGCGCCGGGCCCAGGATGAAGCCCACCCCGAAGGTCGCCCCCAGCAGGCCAAAGGAGCGCGCCCGGTTCTCGGGAGGCGTCACGTCCGCCAGGTAGGCATTCGCAACCGTGATGCTCGCCCCCGTCATCCCGGCGATGATCCGGCCCAGCAGCAGCCACCACAGGTTCGGCGCGAGCGAGAGCAGGATGTAGTCGAGGCCCATTCCCGTCAGGCTCGCCAGCAGCACAGGGCGGCGTCCGTAGCGGTCAGACAAGGCGCCCAGGATCGGCGCGAACACGAACTGCATCAGGGCGTAGACGGCGGTGAAGAGGCCGACGAACTGCGCCCCGGAGGTGTCCGACCCGGCCAACTGGGTCACCAGGGGCGGAAAGACCGGGATGATCAGCCCCAGCCCCATCACGTCGAGCAGCACGGTGAGCAGGATGAACGCGAGCGCGGCGGGACGGCGGGAGGCGGGGGGAGCGCGCATCCGGGCAGTCTAGAGCGGGGGCCGGGAAGGGCGGTAAGCCTTTTGGACGGGTCAAGGCGAGGGAGCGGCTGAGACGAACAGCCCCGGCCACTCCCCCACGCCTCCCCCTCAGCGCGTGAAGTCCGGCTCGGCCTCCAGCCCGCGAATCCAGGCGGCGATGAGGCGGATGCAGGCGTCCACGTCCCGCGCGTCCACCATCTCGTTCGGGGAGTGCATGTAACGGGCGGGGGCGCTGACCACCGCACTCGGCACGCCCGCCCGCGCGAGGCTGAGGGCGTCCCCGTCGGTGGCCGTGGAGTGCGGGTTGGCGCTGAGGGTGTAGGGAATCCCCTCTGCCTGCGCCGCGGCGATCATCTGCCGCCGGATCACCGGGCTCGTCCGCGCGCTCACGCTGAGGTTGGCGCCCGAGCCGAAGGGCTTCACGCCGCTCCTTTTCTCGCTCACGCCCGGCTGCTTGGTCTCGTGCGTGAGGTCCACGGCGACGCCCGCGACCGGGTTCAGGCGGTAGCCGCTCACCTGCGCCCCGAAGAGCCCGATCTCCTCCTGGCTCGTGCCGACGGCGACGACACGGTATTTCAGCTCTGTCCCGGCCAGCGCCCGCAGCGCCTCCAGTACGATAAAGGCGCCCACCCGGTTGTCGAGTGCCCGGCCCACGATCCGCTCGCCCACGAGGAGGGGCCCCTGGTCAATCACGCCCACGGTGCCGACCGGGATGCGGGCCTGCGCCTCCTCCCTGCTCAGGCCCACGTCGAGCCACAGGTCCTCCATCTTGCTCGCCTGCTTGCGGTCCTCGGGTTCCATCAGGTGAATCGGCTTCTTGCCCACCACGCCGGTCAGGTCGCCCTCCGGCGCGAGGAGGCGGATGCGCTGCCCCACGAGGACCTGCGGGTCCCAGCCGCCGACGCCGACCACGCTGAGGAGTCCCTCGTCGCCCACATGGCTCACCATCAGGCCGATCTCGTCGAGGTGGCCCATCAGGGCAATCGTCGGCGCGTCCTCGGGGCCGAGTTCGGCGTAGACGTTGCCGAAGTGGTCCTCGGACACGCGGGCGAAGGTCTGCGCCTCCCGCTTCCACACGTCCGCCGCCCGGCGCTCGGAGCCGCTGGGCCCGGCCTCGCGCAGCAGGGCGAAGAGGAAGTCCTGATTGATTTCAACCATGCGGGGAAGTCTACGCCACGCGGCTATGCTGCCCGCATGACCCATCCCCCCAGCCCGGACAGCGACCCGGCGAGCCCCGTGCCCGACGTGCGCGTCACCGTGGACGTGCAGCACTTTCCCTCCCACTCGACCCCGAAGCGCCGCGTCTTCGCCTACGTCATTCGCATCGAGAACCACAGCGACGAGACGTGGCAGCTCCTGGCCCGCCACTGGAACATCGTGGACGCTTCTGGCCGCGAGACGGTGGTGGACGGCGACGGCGTGGTCGGCCAGCAGCCCCTCATCGCGCCGGGCGGCGTCTTCGTGTACGACTCCTTCGTGACCGTGCAGGACACGCCGGGGCGCATGGGCGGCCACTACGTCATGCAGGACGCCTGGGGAGTGCGGGCGCGGGTGCCGATCCCCCCCTTCGTGCTGGAGGTGCCGGGGGAAAGGACGTTGAATTAGGAGGCGTTCCGGAGGTGATGATGTGGCCGCCTGAAACAGCGTCAGCGAGGAGCAGGCGGCATATCGCACGCGATGGGCGACCACGGACAATCCCAGCGGGCGGGGTTGGTCGAGAACCCGCAGGAGGAGAGCAGGAAGGCCAAAACGCCAAAGGCTAGAACGCGCCGCTTCATGGAGACATCCTGGCAGGCGGTCTCTTACGGAACTCTGCTCTCCTCACGCCTGCGACCCCTCTGGAAGGGGCGGAAGTGTCGGGGGAGCGGACGCTGAATGAGGATGCTCGCTCAGCGATGACGCGCTAGGCTCAGCCATGAGGGCGTGGCGGGCGGGACCGACCTTCCGGCGACTGTGGCTGGCGAGCACGAGCGCGAATATCGGGGACGGCATCGGCAAAACGGCGCTGCCGCTGCTCGTCGCGTCGATCTCCCGCGATCCCATCGTCGTTGCCAGCCTCTCGGCCTTCGCGGCGCTGCCCGGCCTGGTGTTCACGCTCCCTTTCGGTGCCCTGATCGACCGGCTCGACCGCCGCACCCTGCTCGTGGTCGCGCACACGTCACGCGGGGTGCTGCTCGGCCTGCTCGCCCTCGCCATCTTTATGGGGCACCTCCAGATTGCCCTGCTGTACGCGGTCGCCTTCGTCCTCGGCACGGCGGAGACGCTGGCGGACGGGACCGCCGAGACCTTCGTGCCGTCGCTCGTCGAGAACGAGCACCTTGAGGACGCCAACGGCGCGCTGTACGCCACGAGCGTGACGAGCAACGAGTTCGTCGGCCCACCTCTGGGGGGTCTGCTGTTCGCCGCCTCTCCCGGTCTGCCGTTTCTCGTGAACGCCCTGAGCTTTCTCGGGAGTACGGCCCTGATCTCGACCCTGCCCAGCCGACCCGCGCGGCGAGGAGTGGCGGGCGAACCGTGGTGGCGCGAGGTGACGGACGGCCTGAAGTGGCTGTGGTCACACCCGCTGCTGCGCTCCGTGGCCCTGCTGATGGCCCTCACGACGCTGCTCGACGCGGCGGTGTTCGCGCTGTTCGTCCTCTTTGCGACGGCTCTCCCCGGCGTCGGTCCGGTCGGCTACGGCCTGCTGCTCACGGCGGGCGCGGTGGGGCACATTCTCGGCAGCCTGTTGTCGCCGTATGTCTCACGGCGCTTCGGGGCGGGGCGGACCGTGCTCGGCTCGGTGTTCGTCCTGGGGCTCGTGTATCTCGGCTTGAGTCTCCTCCACGCGCCGCCGCTGCTGGCCGCGCTGCTGGTGCTCGACGGCCTCAACCTGGGCTTGTCCGGGGTCGTAAAGGTGTCGTTGCGTCAGCGGCTCGTGCCGCCGGACCTGCGCGGGAGGGTGGGCGGGGCGTACCGCTTCGTGGTCGCCGGTGCCGCCCCGCTCGGCGCGTTTCTGGGAGGTGTGCTCGGCCAGACCCTGGGCCTGCGCCAGACCTTTGGGGTGGCGGGTGGGCTGGCCCTCGTGGTGGCGGTGCTGTTCGTGGGCCGCGTGAACAACCGGGCGGTGGCCCGCGCCCAGGAGCGGGTGGACGGACAGACCCATTCTTCCGCGTGAGTGACGGCGGTGGGTGTGGGTGCCCCCATCCCGCCCTTCGTGCTGGAGGTGCCGGGGGAGAGGACGCTGAATTAGGGCGTGTTCAATACAGGTTGCAAGTCTCGCCACTCAGGGTTGAAACCGTTCTGCCAGGGGTAGAGCCCTTGCTTATCCGGCCACACGCACTGTAAGGCCGCAAAGGGTTGTTGGCGATACAACCACATGGCGGTGCCCAGATACTCCTTGGAAATGCTCCGGCGCGACTCCGACAAAAGCGCAATCGTAGCCCTCCAAGAGTTCCGGTATTGCCGACCATCCTCAAACCGCTGGTGTCCGGTCTTCACTTCATCGCCCGCAATGTTGAGAACGAGGTGCATCAGATCGAGGTCGAGCCCCACCATAATGATTTCCGGGTGGCCGTAGTTGGCCCATAAGCCGACGGTGAAGGCAAAGCTGGGGCCTTCCTCGTCCGCAGGTACTTTGAGGACATACCAGCCATGCGTTCGGATACCGTCGATCAGGCGGCGGTCGAAGTCATTTTCAGGAGCAGGGAAGGTAAATGCCATCAGGCAGTGTCGCATGGTCGAGTTGTAGAAACTCCTACGCCTGCGGCACCTCCGCCTCCACCAGCGTCCCGTGCCCCGGCTCGCTCAGCACGCGGTATTTGCCCCCCCTGCTCTCCACCCGCTCGCGCATCTGCATCAGGCCAAGGCCCCCGGCGCTGCTGACCCGGCCCGAGACCTGGGCGGGGTCGAAGCCCGCGCCGTCGTCCTGCACCCGCAGGGTGACGTGCTGGCCGCCGTGCAGGGTGACGGTGACTTCCCGGGCGCGGGCGTGCTTGGCGACATTATTCAGGCTCTCTTGCAGGATGCGGAAGACGACTGCCTCGTCCCCCGGAGCGAGGTGAATCTCGCCCGTGATGTTCAGCGTCGTGCGGATGCCGTTCTGCTGCCCGAAGTCCTCCACGTAGCGCCGCACCGTCTCCAGCAGCCCGTACCGTTCGAGGTCGATGGGCCGCAGCGCGAAGATCGAGCGCCGCACCTCCTTGATCTGCTCGCGCAGGAGGGCAGTCGCCGCGCGGACCTCGGCCTCCGCCCGCTCCGGGTCCGCGTGCAGTTGCCGGGCCACGAGGTCGAGCTTCAGGGCGCAGAAGGCGAGCGACTGCGCCACCCCGTCGTGAATCTCGCGGGCGATGCGGGCGCGCTCGTCGCTGATCGCCAGTTCCTCGGAATAGAGGTAGGCGCGGGCGTTGCGGACGCCCAGCGCCGCCTGCGCCGCCAGCAGCGCGAGCAGGGGCACCCGCGCGTCGGTGAAGGCGTCGGGCCGCGCGTCGCCGAGCACGAGGACGCCGACCAGCCCCTCCTCGTCGCGCATGGGGAAGCCCAGGGCACTCGCCGCGCCGGGAAAGACCTCGGCGGCCTCCCCGGGGGTGGCGCTCAGGGGCGTGTCGGCCTCCGCCACCCGCAGCGCGAAGGGCGGGGCGAGGTTGCCGCCGCCCATGCCCTCACCTGTCGCGTCCTGGCGGTATTCGAGCCTCAGCACGCCGTCCTGGTCGCTGAGGTACGCGGCCCGCGCCCCCGCCCGCACCCGCTCGGCCATGTTGCGGGTCACGCGGGCGAGCAGCCGCCGCAGGTTGCGCTCGGCGCGGATGGACTGGTCCACCGAGTACAGGGTCATCAGGTCGAGGGTCCGCTGCCTTGCGGCCTCCACCCCGGTCGCCACCTCCGCCGCGAGGGCCTGCGCGAGCGCCTCCGTCTCCGGGCCGGGCGGCGTCTCGAAGTGCAGGGCGAGGGCGCCACCCCCCGGGATGCCGACCTTGAGGGACTGGAGTTCGGCGCTGGGCGTGGTCACAGGCATGTCTCCCCGCGCCGTGCCGCTTAGACCCCCGGGCACCGTGAGGGTGGCCTGCACCGCTCCCGTCGCCCGCACGGCCCCCCGCGCGGCGACCTCCACGACCGCGCCCATGTCGGCGGCGCCGCTCAGGTCGCGCATGAGTTCCTGCACCGCCCGCAGCCGCCCGTGCGAGGCGCTCAGTTGACCGTACAGATCGCGCAACTCGCGCTCGGCCCGCTCGCGCGCCCGGGTGCCCTCCGCGATCCACTCGACCGAGAAGAAGGTCACCGCCGGACCCACCAGCCCGTAGAAGAGCAGATGCGCCCACACCTCGCGCCCGGCGTCGCGCAGCCCCGCGATGAAGTACTCCACCACCGCCACCACGAGCACGATCAGCGGCGGCAGGACGTTGCGCACCAGCCGCACCCGGTCGGAGAGCGGCACCTCGCGCGGCTTGGGCGGCGGCGAGGTGGGGAGTCGGGCGGGCAGCTCCGTCATGGAAAACAGTCTAGGGAGGGTACGGGGGGAGGACCGTGCTCGAGGTGAGCAAGAGGGGCCACAGAGGACGCGGTCCATGTTCCGGCCCCTTCCCAACCGCGCCTGCCCGCCTTGTGAACGGCTCTCACGCTGCCCAGATACCCTCCCTCCATCCCGGCCCGCTGGGGCTGACCGAGGAGGAACAGGCCATGATCCGACCCCGACTGTCCGTGTCACTCGTCCTCGCCCTGCTGCCGACGTCCGCCGGAGGAGCCGTCGCCGCCCGCTCCTACCCGGCCCCGGTGTCACCCCGCGAACTCGACCGGTGGAAGGCCTACGGTCCCAGCACCACCTCCTGGCTGACTCAGGTTCCCGGCGAGCAGGGATCGCCGCGCGTGCGGGTGGTGTCGAGCAAGGAGACGACGGCGCGCGCCGCCGTGCTGGAGATGGTGAAGGTCAAGCGCATCACGTTTGTCGGGACACCCCGCATCACCCTCGAACCGCTGGAGGCGTGGCGCGAGTTCGGCGAGGACCGCCGGATCGGGTTGTTCGAGACGCGGCTGTGCGGCCAGCCGGGCATCCTGTTCGTGAAGACACAACGGCGGAAGGACGGCACCCACTACGTCGCCGCGCGAGAGATGACGCGCGCCACCTTCGAGGCGTGGGGGGGCATCGCCCACACGCTGATGCTCGACGAGATCGTGCCGTCAGTGAACGTGTTCCCGGCCAACCGTCGGCGGCAGATCGCCACCGCGCCGCTGCTGAAGCAGATCGCACTCTACGAGGCGGCGCTCAACAAGCTCTACAGCAACTTCGTCGGCGCGATGATCATGGCGCAGGGCGAGGTCACGCGGATGATGACCCAGCTCAACTACAACCTGTTGTTCGGAAACGACATCAGCAACATGCTGCCAAGGTAGGGCGCCCGGCTCGGGGCGACGACACCCCTTTCAGACTGACCCGTCCCCGTCCCGTCCCTCCACCGTCCCCCTCCGCGCCGCGTCCCGCACCTTCCACTCCACCTGCCGCAGGAGGCCCCGGAAGAGGCGGCTTTCGGCGCTGCTCATCAGCGCGCGGTCGAGCATCGTGCGCCACAGCCGCAGCGTGTGGCGGGCGCGCACGGCGTCGGTGTAGCCGATCAGGTGCATCGTCTCGTGCAGGTGGCCGTACAGCGCCTCCATCTCCTCGCGGGTGGCGGTCTTGCGCTCGCTCGCGGGCACCTCGTCCTGCGCCTGCAAGAACTCGTAGCACACCAGCAGCACCGCCTGGGCGAGGTTGAGGCTCGCGTAGTCCCCGGTCGGTACCCGCACCGTCACCTGGCACTGCTCCAGGTCGGAGTTGACGAGCCCCGTCTCCTCCGGCCCGAAGACGAGGGCGGGGGCGGCGGCGGCGCGGACGAGCGGGCGCACCTGCGAGGGGTGCCGGGGCGGGGCGAGGTCGGCGCGCACCCGGGCGGAGGTGCCCACGCTCACGTCCCGGTCGGCGAGCGCGTCGCGCAGGGTGGGGTACACGCACGCACTCCGCAGCAGTTCCTCGGCGTGGACGGCCATCGCCACCGCCTGACTGTCGAGGGGGTCGCAGCGGGGGGCGACGAGGCGCAGGTCGCGCGCGCCCATGTTCAGCATCGCGCGGGCGGCGGCGCCGATGTTGCCGGGCGTCTTGGGGGAGACGAGGACGACGGCGAGGTTCACGCCCGGGATGCTAGCGCGTGAGGACTAGAGTGCCCTATGGACCTCCTCGACCGCCTCCTCGGCCACGACGCCTGGACCACGGCCCGCCTCATCGAGCAGAGCCGAGGCCTGACCGACGCGCAACTCGATCAGGAGTTCGACCTGGGCTGGCGCACCGTGCGGGCGACTCTCGGCCACATCGTCGAGAACATGGAGGGGTGGACGGACCTGATGAACGCTCAGCCGGAACGGACTTTTCCTGAACCCGCCGAACGCTGGCTGACGCTGGATGTTCTGCGCGAGCGGCTGGACACCGTGGCACCCCAACTTGCCGAACTCGCCTACCGTATTCAGGCCGAGGGCCGTCTGGACGAACTCTGGACCTTCCACGAGAATCCGCCCGTGTCCCTCACCTATGGCGGCACCCTCGCCCACGTCCTCACCCACTCCATGCACCACCGCGCGCAGCTCGTCCACATGCTGAAAAGGCTGGGCGTGCTGGACGTGATCGAGGGCGACGTGTTGAGTTGGGAGGAGGAGCGAGAAGCTCGGGCGTAGCGGGTTCCGATCACCGGCCCTCAAGCAACCCTGAAGATCCCTCGCTCGCCCGCCGCCCTAGCCTGGGCGCATGAGTGCTCCCTCCCCCCACACCGTCCTCTTCCTCCACGCCTACCCCTTCTCCGGCGCGATGTGGCTGGACCAGCGGGCGGCCCTCGAAGGCGCCGGGCTGAACGTCCTCACCCCGCACCTGCCCGGTTTCGGCGGGCGAATGGGGGCGATGACCTCCCTGGCGGACACCGGCCGCGACCTCCTCGCCGAGCTGCCGGACGTGCCGCTGGCGGTCGTGGGCCTGAGCATGGGCGGCTACCTCGCCCTCGAACTGCTCGCCCAGGCCCCGGAACGTTTCACCCGCGTGGTCCTCGCGGACACCTCGGCCCGGTCCGACGACGGGGAGAAACGCGAGAGCCGCGAGGGGCAGGCGGAGCGAGTGCTGGAGGAGGGCAGGGACTTCATCGTCGAGGCCGCCCGCGAGGAACATTCCCCCGCCACCTTCGGGCGCGTCCTCCCGATGATCGAGGTCGCCACGCCGGAGGGGATCGCCGGGGCCCTGCGCGCGATGGCCGCCCGCCCCGACCACCGGGACACGCTCCGGGAGCTGCAACTCCCCCTGCTCGTCCTCGTCGGCGAGAAGGACACCCTGACTCCGCCCGACATGGCACGGGAGATCGCCGACCTCGGACACGGCGAACTCGGGGTCATCCCCGGCGCGGCCCATCTCTCCAACCTCGACGCGCCGGAGGCCTTTAACGCGGCGCTGCTGGACTTCCTGCGGTAGGGGTCATGTCCTCCGCACCCAGCCGGGCGTACAGGGCGAGGTACTGCCGCGCCGGGCCGTCCCAACGGAAGTCGAGGGCCATCCCGCGCGCCATCCGTTCCTGCCACCCCCCGGGGTCGTCGAAGGCGGCGCGGGCCTCCCCGCAGGCCGTCGCCAGCGCCTCCGGGGTCGCCGCTCCGAACCGGAACCCCACGTCGTGGGGCACGGTGTCCGCCAATCCGCCCGTCTCCCGGACGACGGGCAGGGTGGCGTAACGCATGGAGATCATCTGCGACAGGCCGCACGGCTCGAAGCGGCTGGGCATGGCGAAGGCGTCGGCGCCCGCGTAGATGCGGTGGGCCAGCGACTCGTTCATCCCCTGCGCGAAGGCGACGCGCGGGTGCAGCGCCCAACCCTGGAGCGCGGCGGTGAGGAGTGGGTCGCCCCCGCCCAGCACGACCACGTTCCAGTCCTTCACGAGGTCGGGCAGCGCCTCGATCAGCAGGTCCATCCCCTTCTGGTCGGCGAGGCGGCTCACCGTGCCCAGGATCGGGAGGTCGTCCAGCCGGAACTCCGCCCGCAGCGCCTCGGTGTTCGCTTTCTTCGCCGCCGGGTCCGCGTAGGGGAGGATGTCGGGATCGGTGCGCGGGTCCCACCGCTCCTGGTCGAGCCCGTTGATGATGCCGCTCAGCCTCCCCTCCAGCGTCAGGCGCACGAGCAGGCCGTCGAGCCCCTCGCCGTACCCCGGGGTGGTGATCTCCTGCGCGTAGGTGGGGCTCACGGTCGTCACGTGGTCGGCAAAGGTCAGGCCCGCCTTCATCAGGTTGAGGTCGCCGTAGAACTCCACCCCGTCCGCCCCGAAGGCCGAGTCGGGCAGCCCCGTCCACCACCGTGCCTCCGCCAGGTTCCAGCGCCCCTGGTACTGGAGGTTGTGGATGGTGAAGGCCGTGCGCCAGCCCGTCAGGTGCGCGTGCGCGACGACCAGCCCCGCCTGCCAGTCGTGGCCGTGCAGCACGTCGGGCGTGACCTCCAGCGCCTGCAAGACGGGCAACGCGGCCCGCCCGAAGGCGCAAAACCGCCACACGTCGTCCGGGTGGTACATCCCGGGCCGCTCGAACTCGGCGAGCCCCACGAAGAGGAAGCGCACGTCCCCCTCCCTCAGCTCGCCGACCCGCACCGCACCCACGCCGGGCACCTCGCCCCGCCACACCTCGTTCGGCTCGCCGCTCAGGCTCGCGTACCACGGCGACACGACCGTCACTTCTGCCCCCAGCCTCGCCTGGACGGCGGGCAGCGCCGCCAGCACGTCCCCCAGCCCGCCCGTCCGCGAGAACGGGAACACTTCCGACCCCACATGTACGACCCGCATGCTGGGCATCCTACCCGCCCCGGCGCCCGACCTGGCCGGTTTGACAAGCTCCGAGGAGCACTGGTACACTTCCTCTCGCTCGTAAGGGCGCCCCTGAGCCCTGGGCTCTTAGCTCAACGGTCAGAGCAGTCGGCTCATAACCGATTGGTTGCCGGTTCAAATCCGGCAGGGCCCACCAACACGGCAGGCGGCACGGGCGGTTAGCTCAGCGGTAGAGCATTCGCTTCACACGCGAAGGGTCGTAGGTTCAAATCCTATACCGCCCACCAAGAAAACCCCGGCTCAGCCGGGGTTCTTCCTTTTGTTCCTGGGGCTCATCCTTCGCCACGACAGACAACTGACAGACAACCGGGCCGTATGCAGGACTCCATGCAGGCTGGACACAGGAGGGGGGCGCTCCTGCCGGCCCGGCCACAGCGCCCGCCGCAGCTGCTCGACGGCCGCCCGGCGCCTGGCTGGGAGCATCCTCGACACGTTGAGTAGCTTCCAGCGCACGGCGGGCAGCTCCTCACCTGCTTTTGCCCGGGGCATTCCCCAGCGTAAGGCTCGAAACTTCGGGGTGTCGTTCTTCGGCGAACTGACCTGATCGCCACTCCCACGGCCTGGTCAATGGAGTGGGCCAGCCAGCAGGCCCCGGGCATCGCCCCTACACTGGGGGCGTGACCACCCTCGCCGTTCCCAGCGTGCTCGACCAGCTCAAGGCGCTCTCCCACGAGATTCGCTATGACCTGATCCGGCACCTCGCCGGAGGCGAACGCTGTGTCTGCGACCTCGAAGCCCTGCTGGGGCTCCCGCAGTCCAGGGTCTCCTATCACCTGGGCATCCTGCGCGAGGCCAACCTGGTCGCCGCCGAGCAGCGCGGCAAGAACACCTACTACCTGCTCTGCCAGGATCAACTCTTTCGGTTGGGTGGCGCCCTCCTGACCGACATTTTCCCGGTCTCTCCCCACTCGATGCATCAAACAAAATCGATATGCTAGGGGCGTGACGCGCGTCCTGATCCTCTGCACCCACAACTCGGCCCGCTCGCAGATGGCCGAGGCCCTGACCCGCGCGGCGGCAGAGCGTGTGGGGTTGGACCTCGATGTGCATTCCGCTGGGACCGAGGCCACCCGGGTCAAGGACGAGGCGAAGACCGTCATGGGGGAGATCGGGCTGAGCCTCGACGGGCACATCAGCAAGACGCTCTGGGACGTGCCGGACCCGCAGAACTTCGACTACGTGATCACCGTCTGCGACTCGGCCGCCAAAGCCTGCCCCGCCTACCCGGGCCGGACCCACCGGCTGCACTACCCCTTCACCGACCCGAGCGGTGGGAGCCTGGACCGCTGGCGGGCGGTGCGCGACCAACTGGGGGTTCAGTTCGGGGCCTTCGTGCAGGCGCTGGGGGAAGGACAGCCTGTGCCCGCCAGCTACGAGGACAGCCCTGCCGTCCCCGTCGCCTGACGTGACGACGCCCCTTCCGCATGCCCTCGTGGCCGAGGCAGTGGGCACCTTCGCGCTGGTGTTCTTCGGGCCGGGTGCGGCGGTGGTACAGGCGCAGACGGGCGCGCTCGGGCACCTGGGCGTGGCCGCCGTGTTCGGGCTGACCGTCGCGGCGGTGATCGCCGCCTTCGCCCCGATCAGCGGGGCGCACATCAACCCGGCGGCTACCCTCGCCCTGACGCTGGCGGGCCGTTTCCCACCCGGCAGGGCGTTGCCCTACGTCGCGGCCCAACTGCTCGGCGCGGTCGCGGCGGCGTTCCTGCTGCTGGCGCTGTTCGGCAGGGAAGGCAACCTCGGGGTCACGCTCCCGGCCGGAAGCGTGGGCCAGGCGTTCACCCTCGAAGTCGTGCTGACCTTCTTCCTGCTGCTGGTCGCCCTGCGCTCCGGGCTGCCCTGGGTGGTGGGGGGGGTCGTCGCCCTGGAGGCGGCGATGGGCGGCCCGATCACCGGGGCGAGCATGAATCCCGCCCGCAGTTTCGGCCCGGCCCTGGCGAGCGGCCTCTGGACCGCCCACTGGCTGTACTGGGTGGCCCCCCTGCTCGGCGCCGCGCTGGCGGTGGCCGTCGATGCCCTGCTGCGCCCGGCCGAACCCGTCGAACCAGAGCCCCGTCTCGCCCGGGAGTTCGTGCTCGAGCAAGAAACTCCCTGAGAACGGAGTCACGCCAGCAGGGCGCGGAAATGAACGCCAGGCCGCCTGCAGTTTTCCCCGCCGGGCCGAGTCCAGGAAGGGCCGTGAGCGACCATGCGCGAGTACGAGTAAGGGCGACGGCACCCACCGTCCCCCCTCTGCCGCTTGACACGAGCTTAACAGCGTCCCCCTAGCCTGCGCGTATGCGAATGACCCTCCTGACCCTGCTGGCCCTGGGCGCCCTGCCCGCTCCAGCCCTCGCCCAGATGGACCACGGCACCATGCACACGACTGCCCCCGCGACTGGCATGAGCCAATCGATGGACCTGAGCGCCCTGAATGCCCTCACCGGCAAGGCCTTCGACCGCGCCTTCCTCTCCATGATGATCCCGCACCACCAGGCCGCCGTCGCCATGAGCCAGGCCGTGCTCGGCACCAGGGACCCCAGGGTGAAGGCCTGGGCGACGGCCATCATTAAGGACCAGAACCGCGAGATCGTCCAGATGAACACCCTGCTGAAGAGCTACGGCGGCACCGACCGCCGGATGCAGGCGAGCATGAAGTCCATGATGGGTGACATGGCGAGCAGCGTGAAAAATGCCAGCAACAAGGACCGGGCCTTCGTGCAGGGCATGATTCCCCACCACGCTTCTGCCATCGATATGGCGAACCTCGCCCTCCAGAAATCGCAGAACCTCGCCGTGCTCAAGCTCGCCCGCGACATCACCCGCGCCCAGGCGGTCGAAATCTACGAGTTCAAGGCTTACCTGCTGCGCTGAGCCCCGAAGCTTTCCTGCCCCACCTCTTCGGTGGGGCCGCTTGCTGACCCGGAGACCCGATGCCCCACGTCCTGATCGTGGACGACGATCCCGCCATCCTCGAAATCCTGCGCGCCTACCTCACGGCCGAGGGACACACCGTCCTGGAGGCGGGGGACGGCGTGCAGGCCCGCGCCCTGCTGCCCCGCGCCGATCTCGCCATTCTCGACTGGATGCTGCCCGGCGTCTCCGGCCTGGAACTGGCCCGCGAAGCCCGGGCGGCCCGCCTCGACCTGCCCATCCTGATGCTCACCGCCCGGGGGGAGGAGGAGGACAAGCTGCGCGGCCTGGACACCGGCCTCGACGACTACGTGGTCAAACCCTTCAGCCCGCGCGAGGTCGTGGCCCGGGTGCGGGCCCTGTTGCGCCGGGTGGGGGTCCGGGAGACCGTCACCAGTGGGGGCCTGCACCTCGACCTGCGCGCCCGGACCGCGACCCTCGACGGTCAGCCCCTGGACCTCTCCAAGCTGGAGTACGACCTGCTGGCCGCGCTCGCCTCGCATCCCGGCCTGGCCTGGACCCGGGAGCGGCTGCTCGAACGGGTCTGGGGCCAGGACTTTCCGGGCACCGAGCGGGTGGTGGACGTGCACGTCACCGGCCTGCGCAAGAAGCTCGGCGACGACGCCGAGCGACCGCGCTTCATCGAGACGGTGCGCGGGGTCGGCTACCGTTTCAGGACCGATGCTTGAGGAGGCCCCGTGAAGCTCTACCCCCGCCTGTTCCTGTCGCACCTGCTGGTCATCCTGATCGCCGTGGGGGCGATGCTGGTCCTGACCGAACTGCTGGCCCCCGCCTTTGTGCGCCACCACGTCGAGCAGATGGTGCGGGTGATCGGCCCGGACGGGGCGAGCCTGCGCCCCGACCTGGAACGGGGGATGCGCCGCACCCTTAACTCCGCCCTGCTCGTGTCTCTCCCCCTCGCGCTGCTGGTGGCTGCCCTGACGGCCCTGCTCTCGGCGCGGCGGGTCGTCCGCAGCGTGACTCTGCTGCGCGACGGCAGCCACGCCATCGCAGCGGGGGAGTACCGGCGGCGCCTACCCGAGGAGGGACGTGACGAGCTGACCGACCTCGCGCGGCACTTCAACCGGATGGCCGGGGCACTGGAGCGGGTCGAGCAGGGCCGAATAGAACTCATCTCGAACGTGGCCCACGAACTGCGCACTCCCCTCGCCGCCCTGCGGGGATACGCCGAGGCCCTGAGAGACCGGGTACTGGCCCCCGAGGTGGCCTCGGACGCCATCGTGCGGGAGACGGCGGCGATGGAACGGCTGGTGCGGGACCTCAGCCTGGTTTCCCGGGTCGAGGCGGGGGCCGTGGAGTTGCACCCGACGGACTTCCGACCGGGGGAGTTGCTGAGGGCGGCGCTGGAGCGATTCGAGGGGGCTGCCCAGGACCGGGGCGTGCACCTGACCCTGCACGCGGACGACCCCCTCCCACGCGTCACGGCGGACTTCGAGCGGGCCTCGCAGGTCTTGGCGAACCTGCTCTCCAACGCCCTGCGGCACACGCCGAGCGGCGGGTACGTCACGCTCGCAGCCCACGCGGCGGACGGTCGGGTGACCTTCGAGGTGCGGGACACCGGGGGCGGTATTCCCGAAGAACACCTGGGCCGCATCTTCGAGCGCTTCTACCGGGTGGACCCGGCGCGGACCCGGGGTGAGGGGAGCGGCGTAGGCCTCACCATTGCCAAAGGCCTGGTCGAGCGCATGGGTGGCATGCTCACCGTCACGTCCGGTCCAGGGGGCAGCACGTTCGGGTTCACGTTGCTGGCCGCCCACACGGGGAGCACTTAAGGTCTTCCCGCTCTTCACCGGGGATCGAACCCCACGCCCGGCGAGGGTCGGACAAACGCCGCCCCGAAGGGCGGCGTTCTGTGGCCCCTTACGTCACTGCGGGTGCGTGCGCAGCCAGTCCCGGAAGTCGTGCATCTCGTCGGTCTGGGTCATGATGATGCGCTGGGCGAGGCTGAGCACATGGTCGGTCTGCCCGTTCTGAAGGGCGATGTTCGCCATGTCGTTCGCCGAGCCGTGGTGCGGAACCATCATCTCCAGAAACACCCGGTCGGGGCTCTGGGACTGCGCCATCATCCGGGTCATCATTGGCGTCATGCCCGACATGGCCTGGCGCATCCGGTTCTGCCGTGCCGTGTCCACCCCACCCAGGCGGCGCAACTCGGTCTGCATCTCGGTGATCTCCTTCTGCTGATCGTCGATGATGCTCTGCGCCCAGGCCCGGACCAGGGGATCGCGCAGCCGGGGCAGGGCGGCGCGGCTCATGTCGATGGCGCTCTGATGGTGGGGGATCATCATGGAGAAGAACGCCCGGTCGAAGGCCGTGCCCGAGAGGCGGCGCAGATCCTCCATCACCGGCTGCATCTGGGCGTGCATGTCCATGTTCATCTGCATGGACATGCTGCCTCCCTGGCTGCCGCCCGCCTGAGCGGAAACGACGGGGAGGGCGGTCAGGGCGAGGGTCAGGATCAGCCCCTTCATGCGCTCATGCTCCCCAGGAGTTGCTGGCACGCCTGCTCACAGCGGCGGCAGGACTCGGCGCACACCGCGCAGTGCTGCATGTTCATGTCACGGGCGTGCATCTCGCACTCGTTCCCACAAGCCTGGCAGGCCGCCAGGCACGCCTGAAGCTGGGCACGCAGGACATTCTGGTCGGGCTGGGTGAGGCGAGAGAGGACCCGCCCGGTCGTCCCACAAATGTCGGCGCAGTCCAGGTTGAGGCGGATGCAGTGGACGAGGTGCATCAGGTGGCCCTGCTCACCCAGGCAGGCGTCAGCACACGAGGTACAGATGTTCTCGCACTCGAAGCAGGCGTCGATGCAGTCGGCGAGCGCGCCCTGGTCGAACACGCTGGCGGGGTTGGGGTGGGTTTGCAGCATCCGGGCCGTGTTCTGCGGCATGACGAAGCCTCCTTGAGAACGGGCGGCGAAAGGGGCGGACCCGCGGCGAGAGCGGTGGGTCAGAGGTGATGCCCGGTCAGCGTAGGCAGGCGTGTGTTCAGCTTGTGTAAAGCCCAGGCGACCCTCAAGACGGGCTCAAGGATGAGGCACGGACCGCTCCGCTTCCAGCAGCATGGCCGCCGAAGTGAAGCCACGGAGGTGACGAGACAACAGATCGTAGCCTCCGTTCTTCCACCTATGCGCTTTAACGGATATAAGAATAGGGATGCGGCACCACCCCCTGACCTTCCCGCCGGACGCCGCCGACCTGGCCCACGTCACCGGCCTGTTCCAGGCGCTCGCCGACCCCACCCGTCTCACCCTGCTGCTCGCCCTGCGCGACGGGGAGCGGACCGTCACCGACCTGGGGGACGCCCTGGGACAGCCGCAGAGTACGGTGAGCCGTCACCTGGCGACCCTGCGTCACGCGCGGCTGGTACGGACCCGGCGTGACGGCCCCCGGGTGTACTACCGTCTAGCCGACGCCCACCTCACCGGGCTCCTCACCCAGGCCTTCAGCCACGCCCAGCACGAGCGGCTCGGCCTGCCCGACCACTCCGGCGTCGAGATAGTGAAAGGAGACGCCGAGTGAACGTCCTGACCACCTTCTCTGCGCTGACCAATCCCCTCTTCGCCCGGCTGTACTTCGCCCAGACGGTCAGCCAGATCGGGGATGCCCTGACCTGGGTGGGTCTGGCCCTGCTCGCCGCCCAGCTCGCCGGTCCCGCCCAGGCCCCCGCCGTTCTCGCCATCGCCCTGACCCTGCGGGTCACGGCCTTCGTGCTGTTCAGCCCTTTGGCCGGGGTGATCGCGGACCGGGTGAACCGCCGGACCCTGCTCGCCGTGTGTCACTTCGGGCGCATGGTCGTCATCGGCCTGATGTTCTTCGCCTCGGCGGTGTGGCAGGTGTACGTCCTGATGTTCCTGCTCAACGCCCTCACCGCCTTCTTCACCCCCGCGAACCAAGCCACCGTGCCGCTGGTGGTGGGCCGGGACGAGGCCCGGCCCGCCTTCGCGCTCTCCAGCGCCACCACCGAGTTGCTGGGCATCGTCGGCCCCGGCCTGGCCGGACTGCTCGCCGCCTTGCTGGGCGCCCGTGCCCTCTTTGCCCTGGACGCGCTGTCGTTCCTGGGGGCAGGCCTGCTCATCCTGCTGCTGCCCGCCCTGCGCGCCGAGCAGGGGGCGGTGGACCGCAGCAAGCTCGCGGACGTGCGGGACGGTACTGCCCGCCTGTGGCGCGATCCCCCCGTGCGCTTCGCCCTGCTGATGGAACTGGTGGCCGCCATCGCGGGGGCGCTGATCCTGACGGTGACGGTCACCCGGATCGAGGGCGGCTTGCAGCTCGGGGAAGCGCAGTACGGCTGGGTGATGGCCGCCTACGGGCTGGGGGCGACGCTCGCCTCGCTGGCGGTCGGGGCGGCGGGGAAGCGCATCCCGCTGACGCGCTTCATCGCGCTGGGGGCGCTGGTGACGGGGGCGGCCATCCTGCCGGGCGACCTGCTGCCGCTGGGCGGGCTGATGCTGTTCTGGCTGCTGGCGGGGGTGGGACAGAACTGGGTGAACCTGCCCACCGAGACGCTGCTGGCTGAGCGCACCGAGGAGGCCGCGCAGGGGCGGGTGTACGGGGCGCACTTCGCGTGGAGTCACCTGTGGTGGGCGTTCGCGTATCCGGTCGCGGGCTTCCTGGGCACCCACCTGCCAAGCCGGGCCTTCTTTCTGGGCGGGGTGCTGGCGCTGCTGGTGCTGGGGGGCGTCTGGCTCACCCACCAGCAAGCGGTGCGGCGGGCGACGGGAGCAGCTTCAGCGCCCTGAGTGGGCCGCTTTTACAGGAGCTGAACAGACCGGCTCTAGGTTGACCTCAGCCGCCTCTTGGGGCGGGAGGGGGGACCGATGACACACCGCACCCACGGGGGACACCACGGGCACAATGCGGGCCGGGGGGTCCTGGAGGTGTCGTTCAAGAACTGCTTTGACGCCAGCGAGTACGCCGACCTGGAGATGAATTTGGCGACCATCCCGGGCGTGACGGGCGTTCACCTCGACCGCACGCGCGGGGTGGCGCATCTCGGTTACGACCCGGGGACGGTGACGCCGGGGGAACTGGAGCGGCGACTGCACGCCGGCGGGTACGTCTGTGATTGCGAGGACGAGCGCCCGTCCGCTGCCCAGCCGGGGCACCCCCGGGTGGGGCACGAACACCACGTCAGGGCAGCCGGAACCAGCGGGCAGAGAGAACACGCTGGGCACGCCGGGATGGGGCCGGAGGCACACGCCGGACATGCGGCTGCCGCAACTCCAGGCGGCCACGCCGGGCACGGGGCACACGCGGACATGGGCCATGACGAGCACGCGGGCCACGGCGCCGAGATGGTGCAGGGCATGCTGCGGCGCTTCGTGGTGTCGCTGCTGCTCACCCTGCCCATCGTCCTGTTCTCGCCCATCGGGGAGAGCCTGGGATTTCACTTAGCCCCACCCTTCGGCCTGGGCATGGCGTGGTTTGGGCTGATTCTCGCCACGCCGGTCGTGTGGTGGGGCGGTTGGCCGTTCATCTCCGCCGCCTGGCGAGCCCTCAAACGGGGCGAGGCCAACATGATGACCCTGATCGCCACCGGCATCCTGGTCTCGTACCTGTATTCGGTCTGGGCCACGATCTTCTTGCGGACCGATGAGGTGTTCTTCGAGGCTGCCGCCATGCTCACGACCTTCTCGCTGGCCGGGCACTGGCTGGAGATGCGCTCGCGCTTCGCCACGGGCAGGGCGGTGGAGGCCCTGCTGAAGTTGGCGCCTTCAACAGCCCGTGTGATCCGAAATGGTCAGGAAGCCGAGGTGCCGCTCGAACAGGTCGTGGTCGGAGACGAGATTGTGGTGCGTCCCGGGGATCGGGTGCCGGTGGACGGCGAGGTGGTGAGCGGCCAGTCCTACGTGGACGAGAGCATGATCACGGGCGAGCCGGTGCCCGTCCGCAAAGAAAGTGGAAGCCGGGTGACGGGCGGGACGGTCAACCAGAACGGGGCCTTTCACTTCCGGGCCACCGCGGTGGGGGCGGACACCGCCCTCTCACGCATCGTGCAGATGGTCCAGAACGCGCAGGCGAGCAAGGCTCCCGCGCAGCGCCTCGCCGACCGGGCAGGGAAGTACCTGGTCTTCGTCGCCCTGGGCGCCGGACTGATCGCCTTCCTGGTCTGGTTCTTCCTGGGAGCTGGGGTGGTGTTCGCGCTGACGGCCGCCGTCTCCACGGTGGTGATTGCCTGCCCGGACGCGCTGGCGCTCGCCACCCCGACGGCGATCACCGTGGGCGTGGGCAAGGGGGCGCGGGAGGGGGTGCTGTTCAAGAACGCGACCGCGCTGGAGGCGACCGCCGGGGTGGACACGGTGATCTTCGACAAGACCGGCACGCTCACCGAGGGCAAGCCTGCCTTGACCGACCTCATCCCCGCGTCAGGCATAGACGAAACGGAACTCTTGCGCCTGGCCGCCTCCGCCGACCAGCCCTCCCAGCACCCACTCGCAGAGGCCATTGTGCGGGGAGCACAGGAACGGGGGATCACCCTCAGCCCAGCTCAGGACTTCGACTCCATCCCCGGTCGCGGGGTGCAGGCGCGGGTGGAGGGGCGACGGGTGCTGATCGGCAACCGACGGCTGATGGAGCAGGAGGGCGTGGGGCTGGGAGAAGATGAAGTAGGGGTCGAGCGCCTGGCCGGGGACGGCAAGACGGCGATGTACGTGGCTGCTGACGGGCAGTTCTTGGGCGTGGTCGCGGTGGCCGACCGGATCAGACCGTCGGCGAAAGTGGCGGTGACCGAGCTACATCGTCTGGGCGTTCAGACCGTGATGCTGACGGGGGACAACCGCCGCACGGCGGAGGCGGTGGCCCGGCAACTCGGCATGGATACCGTGATCGCGGACGTGCTGCCCGAGCAGAAGGCCGCCCAGGTGCAGGCCTTGCAGGGCCAGGGACGGAAGGTGGCGATGGTGGGAGACGGCGTGAATGACGCCCCCGCCCTGGCCCAAGCCGAGGTCGGCGTGGCGATTGGGGCAGGCACCGACGTAGCGGTGGAAACCGCCGACGTGGTGTTGGTCAAGAGTGACCCGGCGAGCGTGGTCACCGGCATTGCCCTCGCCCGTCACGTCCAGGGCAAGATCAAGCAGAACCTGTTCTGGGCCGCCATCTACAACCTGCTCGCCATCCCCTTCGCGGCGGGCGTGCTGTATCCCGCGTATGGGGTCCTGCTGCGCCCGGAGTGGGCGGCCCTGCTGATGAGCGCCAGCACCGTCATCGTGACCGTGAATGCCCTGCTGCTCAACCGGCTGCGCTTCGGGCGGGAAGCTGCTCCGGCGCCGCAGCCCCTCCCGGCAACCTGAGGGCAGGAAAACGAGCGGGACCGGGCCATGCGGAGAAGCATGGCCCGGTCCCGCCTGAGCCCGCGGTGGAACAAGAAGATGGACGGCCCTCAGCCGTCCACCGGATCATGCCCCACCGCTCAGGTGTACTTGAGGGCTTCCATCAACTCCTCGACGATCTCCACACTGTCGCCCCGGGTTGAGGCGGTGGCGACATGCGCTTCGAGGTGCCCGCGCAGCACGACCTCACCTGCGCCCGACAGCGCCCCCTGCACGGCCTTGATCTGCCGCAGCACGTCCACGCAATAGGCGTCCTCCTGCTCCAGCATGGTCACGATGCTGTCGAGGTGGCCGCGGGCGATCTTGAGGCGCCGGGCAGCGCGCTTGCGGGCGTCCTCGGGCATGCACAGGTGATGCCCTGTGTGGGCGGCAGGCTCGGTCTTTGCTTGGGTCATGTCAACCGCGCACCTGGGCGCCATAGCCCTCTTCGGTCACGGCGGCGATCAGCGCCTGGGGGTCGGCTTCCCCCTGCACCGTGGCGGTGCCACCTTGCAGGTCCACCCGCACGTCCTGCACGCCAGGCACGCTCTTAAGAGCACCCGTCACCGCCTTCTCGCAATGGCCGCAGCTCATCCCGGTCACCGTCAGTTCCGTCTTCGTCATGCTCCCAGTATATATCCTCCCCAGGGGGTAGGACAAGCGCCGGAGGGCGGAGGCGGCTCTGCAACTCCATCTCTTGCCTTCCAACGCTTGCCCTTCTCTAGATTCTGGCATATCCTCATCCCACATCCCCCCCGGGGGGATTGGAGGCAAGCATGAGCAAGACCATCGAGCTGGGCGTGCAGGGGATGACCTGCGCCAGTTGCGTGGGCCGGGTGGAGCGGGGCCTGGGCAAGGTTGAGGGCGTCGAGCGGGCCAGCGTGAACCTGGCGACCGAACGCGCCACCGTCACCTACGATCCCGAGCAGACGGGGCCGCAGGCCCTGATCGCCCGGGTCAAGGACGTGGGCTACGAGCCCGTGGTCGGCGAGATCGAACTCGGGGTGCAGGGCATGACCTGCGCGAGCTGCACCGCGCGGGTCGAACGCGCACTGAGGAAGGTGGACGGGGTGCTGGACGCCAGCGTCAACCTCGCCACCGAGCGCGCTCACGTCCGCTACCTGCCGTCGAGCGTCAGCCCCGGGCAACTCAAGGCGGCCGTGCTGGGGGCTGGGTACACCGTGCTGGAGAGCCAGACGGGCGTGGACCGCACCGACCAGGAGCGGGAGGCCCGCGAGCAGGAGGTGCGGGGCCTGCGCCGCGCCGTGACCTTCAGCGCCCTGTTCGCCGTCCCGCTGCTGATCCTGGCGATGCTGCCCATGTTGTGGACGCCCTTTGGGATGTGGCTGCACGAGCGGGTGCCCATGTCCGCCCTGAACTGGATCATGCTGCTGCTGGCCGCGCCTGTGCAGTTCGGCCCCGGGCTGCGGTTCTACCGGCTGGGGTGGAAGAGCCTGCGGCACCGCTCGCCTGACATGAACTCGCTGGTGATGATCGGCACCTCGGCGGCCTTCTTCTACTCGCTGGTCGCCACCGTGGCCCCACAGGTTTTTCCCCAGGGCACGGCGCACGTGTACTACGAGGCCTCGGCCGTCGTCATCACCCTGATCCTGCTGGGCAAATACTTCGAGGCCATCGCCAAGGGCCGGTCCAGCGAGGCGATGAAGAAGTTGCTGGGCTTGCAAGCGAAAACGGCGCGGGTGATCCGCAGCGGGCAGGAACTCGAACTGCCCGTGGACGAGGTGCTGATCGGCGACCTGATCTCAGTGCGCCCCGGCGAGAAGGTGCCGGTGGACGGCGAGGTCGTCTCCGGCAACTCCTTCGTGGACGAGTCGATGATCACGGGCGAGCCCATCCCGGTCAGCAAGCAAGCCGGGGCAGCCGTCGTGGGCGGCACGCTCAACCAGAACGGGGCGTTCCAGTTCCGGGCCACCCGCATCGGCGCGGACACGGCGCTGGCCCAGATCATCAAGCTCGTCGAGAGTGCTCAGGGCAGCAAGCCCCCCATCCAGGGCCTCGCGGACCGGGTGGTCTCGGTCTTCGTCCCCATCGTCCTCTGCATCGCCGCCCTGACCTTCCTGATCTGGCTGTTCGTGGGCGGGCAGCAGGCCCTGAGCTTCGCCCTGGTCAATACGGTGGCCGTGCTGATCATCGCCTGCCCCTGCGCGATGGGCCTGGCGACCCCGACCAGCATCATGGTGGGGACGGGCAAGGCCGCCGAACTGGGCGTGCTGTTCTGCAATGGCGCGGCGCTCGAAGCCTTGCAGGGTGTGAACGTGGTGGCCGTGGACAAGACCGGCACCCTGACGAAGGGACGGCCCGAACTCACGGACCTGGTGACGGCGCCCGGCTTCGACCGCGGTAAGGTGCTGGGCCTGGTGGCCGCGGCCGAGGAACAGAGTGAACATCCCATCGCCCGCGCCATCGTGGACGCGGCGAGGAGGGAAGGCGTGGCCGTCTTCCTCCCCGAGAGCTTCGAGGCCGTGCCAGGGTACGGATTGGAGGCACGGGTGCAGGGTCATCTGGTCCAGGTCGGCGCCGACCGCTACATGGAACGGCTCGGCCTGAACGTCACCCCGTTCGGCGCGCAGGCCGCACGGCTCGGGGACGAGGGCAAAAGCCCGCTGTACGCGGCCATCGACGGGCAGCTCGCGGCCGTGATCGCGGTGGCCGACCCCATCAAGGAGGGGAGCCCGGAGGCGGTGCGCGCCCTGCGCCGTCAGGGGCTCAAGGTCGCCATGATCACCGGGGACAACGCCCGCACCGCGAACGCCATCGCCCGCCAGCTCGGCATCGACGAGGTGCTGGCCGAGGTGCTTCCCAGCGGCAAGAGTGACGCGGTGAAAGCCCTGCAAGCGAAGGGGGACAAGGTGGCCTTTGTGGGCGACGGCATCAACGACGCCCCGGCCCTCGCCCAGGCGGATGTGGGTCTCGCCATCGGGACTGGAACGGACGTGGCCGTTGAGACCGCCGACGTCATCCTGATAAGTGGTGACCTGCGTGGGGTGCCGAACGCCTACGCCCTCAGCCGCGCCACCCTGCGGAACATCAAACTGAACCTCTTCTGGGCCTTCGCATACAACATCGTGCTGATCCCGGTTGCGGCGGGTGTGCTGTACCCGGCCTTCGGGTGGCTGCTCAGCCCCGTCCTCGCCGCGGCGGCAATGGGCTTCTCCAGCGTCTTCGTCCTGACGAACGCCCTGCGGCTGCGGAGTTTCCGTCCGCCCGTCCGTCCTGATCCCTTCCCCGTGGCCGCGCCCGCCCGCGTGGCCCGCGCCTGACCTTCCCGAGGAGTGCCCATGTCCAAGCTTACTGTCGGTCCCTGGATTGCCGCCCAGAAACTCCCCAGCCGTGAGGTGGCCCGCGACCGCCTCGCCTTTCTGGAGCGGACACGGGTCCGCCGGGAGACCCCCAGCGTGGCGGGGTTCCCACTCGTCGGGCTGGGGGGCAGTTGCGGCAAGCCCTGCTTCGCCCTGCCCTACGTCCTGACCTGGACTGAGGAGAACACCCGGCGCCTGGAGGAGCTGGCCGCCGAGTTCGGCTGCTACGTGGAGTACGGCGCGTACCCGCACCTGAAGCTGCACGAGAATGACCAGGAGGTCGGGGCGGTGCAGGACTGGACGACCTTCGGCATGGTCTACCTGCGGCCGGGCTACGAGCGGGCGGAGGAACTGCTGGTGAGGCTGGCGGGGCTATTGCATCCCGACAGAACACGCTCGAATCACCCATAGGCCCTGGCAGTGGCCTGGCCTCAGTGTGAAGAGTGCAGCCCTCGGTCGCATGGCCGAGGGCTTAGCGTTTGTTCTCGCGCCGCTACTGGCGTCACCCCAGAACGGGGTTTGCTGTGTTGCCCACTTGTTGTCCTTGACAACTATCGGGGCCGGGCGTACCGTCGTCCTATGACCGTTGCCAAAGACAACAAAGTGGGGGAGGTAAGTCAGACCGGGGCGCTGCTTCGCACGGTGACGCGGCTCTTCACCGAGTTGCAACAACGGAACTTCGCCTGCTGCGACGTGCAGTCCGCGACCCAGTGCACGATCCTCACCACCCTCGAACGCGAGGGCGACCAGACCCTCCGGGCCCTCACCGGCGCCCTCAATCTGGACAAGGCGTGGCTCAGCCGCAGCACCGACGACCTGGTGGAACAGGGGCTCCTCGTGAAGACGCCGCACCCCGGCGACCGCCGTGCCCTGCTGCTGCGCCTCACCGACGCGGGACACCAGGCCGCGCAGGACCTCGACGCCCAGCTCAATGCCCAGTCCGCCCGGGTGCTGGCCCGCTTGCCCCAAGAGGACCGGGCCGCCACCCTCCGCCTCCTCACCGGCCTGAGCGCCGCGCTTCAGGCGGAACTCGACGGGGAGGGGGGCTGCGGATGCTGACCCGGGGAGTAAGCCCCACTGATCTTCCTGCCGCCGAGGCGTTGCTCGCCGCTCTCAACCTGCCCACGGCGGGCGTCCGCGAGCACCTGGGCGGCTTCCTCCTCGCCGAGGACGGCGACGGGCACGTGCTGGGCCTCGCCGGGTTGGAGACGCACGGCAGGGTGGGCCTGCTGCGCTCCGTGGCCGTCACGTCATCGGCACGGGGGCAGGGCGTGGCCGCCCGGCTGGTCGGTGAAGTGCTCGACCAGGCCCGCGCCCTGGCCCTCCAGCATATCTACCTGCTCACCACCACTGCCGAGGGTTACTTCCTGCGCTTCGGCTTCGTCCGGGTGCCCCGCTCGGTGGCCTCCGACGCCCTGCTCGCCTCGCGCGAGTTTCAGGACGCCTGCCCCCAGTCCGCCACGCTCATGCACCTGCCCCTGAAGGAGAACGCCATGACCCAGACCCTCCCCGGCCTCACGGACCAGACCTCCACCTCGGCGCTGCTCGACGCGCTGCGTGCAGGGCCTCAACTGCCCCTGGAGTTCTGGCTGCACGGCGAGCGGCTGGTCGGCCCCGGCTACCACGTCACCGAGGTCAAGGCCGTCACGATTGAAGCGATGGACTGCGGCGGGAGGGCTTCCTCCTGGCGCGAGACGGTGATCCAGCTCAAGGACGGCAGCGCGCGTGAGGCGGGGGAGGGGTTCATGACCACCCGCAAGTTCCTGGGCATCTACGACCGGGTGGCAAGGAGCGTGCCCGTGCGCGGGGAGGCGGAGGTGCGCTTCGAGTACGGCAGCAGCGTCACGCCCGCCATGCAGTACCACGTCACCCACATCGAGCCCCAGGCGAAGCGGGTGATCGTTCACCTGCAGAGGCCGGGCGTGCAGTGCAAGGCAGCCGACTCTTGTGGTCAGCCTGCGGCCACCGCCGAGCCGGTGGAGGCCTCGGCGTGCTGCGCTCCCGGCAGTGGGAGCGGGTGCTGTGGCCCGGTCACGACCGATCTCATCACCCTGGGCTGATGCCCGAGGCCACGCGCGGCCAGCGTTCCCTGGTGTGGACGCTGGCCGTCCTCACGACCGTCAGCTACGGCGCCCTGTACCACGCCCAGCCCCTTCTCGCCGTCGCCGCCGAGCACGAACGCGGGTGGTCCCGCACCCAGACCGGCCTGGCCTTCACCCTCGCCCTGCTGGTCACGGCGCTGGTCGCCCCAGGGGTCGGTCGCGCCCTCGACGCTCGCGGGGGCCGGGCGCTGGTGGGGGGCGGGGCGGGGCTGGGCGGGCTGGCGTTCGTGCTGCTGGCCTGCACCTCGGGGTACCTGGCCTTCGTGCTGGGCTGGCTGCTCGCGGGCGTCGCGATGGCCCTGACCTTCTACGAGGCCGCCTTCACCGTCCTCGGGCAGCAGGTCGGCGGCGCGGCACGCACCCGGTCGACCCTGACCATCACCCTCATGGCCGGGCTGGCGAGCACCATCTTCGTCCCGCTCACGACCGCGCTGCTGGCGGCAGGTGGCCTGCGTGGGGCGCTCCTGGGGCTCGCGGCGCTGCTGCTCGTGGTCGGCGTCCTGGCCTGGCGGGTTCTGCCGGACCACCAGGGCGGAGCACCCGGAACCGTGCGGCCTCCCTTCACCCCGGACCGTGCCTTTGTCCGGCTGACCCTGGCCTTCACCCTCGCCCGGATCGTGACCGTCGGGGTGGGGCTGCAACTCGCTCCCCTGCTGCTGGCCGCCGGGTACGCCCCGGCGCTGGCGGCCGCGCTGACTGGCTTGGCCGGGCTCGCCGCCCTGCCGGGCCGGGTGGTGTTCGTGCCCCTGCTGGGGCGACTGGGTGTCCTGCCGCTGACCCTGGGGCTCTTCGCCGGGCTGGGTCTCGGCACGCTGCTGCTGCGCTTCCCCTCTGCCCCACCCCTGACCGTCAGTGGCATCGTCCTGTTCGGGATGGCGAGCGGGGCCCTCACCCTGGCGCGGGCGGAACTGCTGGCCCGGCAGTGCCCGCCGGAGACCTTTGGCACGGCGAACGGGCGCATGGCCCGGCCCGTGAACCTCGCTCAGGCCTGCACGCCGCTGGGTGTGGGCTGGCTCTATACCCTCTCCGGGGGGTACGGGGGGTCACTGACCCTGCTGGGCGTCCTGGCCGGCCTGGGCGTCTGGGCGGCCCGGGGGACGGCCGCACGGGAAGGGCCGGGGCCCTCGATCTCGGGGGGAGCGGCCAGGCTGGACGGCAGCGCAAAGGAGTGAAACGTTGGTTCGTCCCTCAATGGCCCTGCTGACCCGGGCCCAGCGCGAACGATTTACGCGTTTTCCCGAGGTGGACGCCAGCCGCCCCTCACCTGGGCGTGGACGGCCGCGCTGCTGATGCCCAGGTGGTGCCGCCACCGGACTGGCACCGGGACCCCCCCGGGCAGGCCGGCCTCCAGCAGGGCCAGGGGAGAGTTCGTACTTTGAGTTTGTACCTGAGAATCAAATGTCGGTTGATTAGACCTCCTGCGAAAGTGGGTGGTTAAGCTGGCAGGGTGGGACACGAGCGACTGGACCGGGCACTAAAGATGAACCGTCAGCAGTTCAAGCGGCGGACCGGGGTGTACCCCGAGACCTTC
>NZ_JAHKSN010000025.1 GCF_018863415.1 Deinococcus aestuarii
AGGTCTCGGGGTACACCCCGGTCCGCCGCTTGAACTGCTGACGGTTCATCTTTAGTGCCCGGTCCAGTCGCTCGTGTCCCACCCTGCCAGCTTAACCACCCACTTTCGCAGGAGGTCTAATGTTGGAGCGGGAGGCGCTTGAGGCTGTTCGTCAAATCCTGGGCAGGATTCGGACCTCCACAGTTCGGCCTAAAGTTTTCGTGTTGCCTTGGTCACTTCTTGGTCAGTGGGGTTTTGAGGCGGGGATTCGCGCCCAGCTCCCTCCTACGCAAGCGAGCTTTCCCGAGGTCCTTATCAGTCAAGTGTGTACGATCAGCAGCGGTGGAACTCCGCCGCGGTATCGGAAAGATTATTTCGGCGGGCCGATACCCTGGGTCAAGACCACCGAGGTCAGGGATGCGGTTATTGAAGGAACTGAGGAGACTTTGACCGAAGCAGGACTTCAGAGCAGCAGTGCTCGGGTCTACCCTCAAGGAAGTCTGATCGTTGCAATGTACGGTCAGGGTGCCACACGGGGCCGCACTGCGAAGCTCGGAATCGAAGCCGCAACAAATCAGGCATGTGCCGTACTGACCAACTTTGACTCCCGCATCGAGCCTGATTACTTATGGGTCTACTTGATGAGCGAGTACGAACACCTGCGCGCACTTGCAAGCGGCAACAACCAACCCAACCTGAATGCTGGGATGATCGCCACTTATCCTCTCCCCCTCCCACCGCTCGATGTTCAGCGGGAGCTGGTGGCGCGGGTGGCAGAGGCAAGGGCAGAGGCGGGACGGCTGCGCAAAGAGGCACGTCGGCTGCGCGAGGAGACGCGGGCGGAGGTGGAGGCCATGATTCTCGGTACGGGGTTGGCGGCGACGGCAGACTCCTGATCTCGGTTTTTCCAGGGATGAGGCCACGCACGGCCGAGGCAGGCAGTGCTTGACCCTGGTACCCTTTCCTTTGGTGCGGGACTCATCGCGTTCATCTCCGTTTCGCGGCGCCTCACCCCGCGTGGGCGGTCTCCCGGGTCCGTGGGGGCACGTCCATCAAGGCGACGACCAGGGCGTGCGGGAGGGTGAGGGCGGCGATCAGGGCGAGGTAGAGCGCGGTGAAGGTCTCGACCGACGCCACCCGCGGCGCCGCCCACAGGTACAGCCCCCCCAGCATCCCGAGCGCGGCGAGCGTGATGGGTAGCAGGTCTGCGGCCAGACGCGGGGCCCCACGGCGGGAGGGGTGTCGCGCCTGCCCCGTTCCCAGCGCGAGCAGCCGCCCGAGGTGACGCCACGCGTGCCACAGGGTGAAATACACCCCGATGCTCAGCGGCGCGGGCACGGTCAGGAACAGGAGGAGGAGCAGCGCCGCCTCCGCCAGTTCCAGGGCACGGCGCCCGGGCGAGGCGGCCCGCAGCGTGTCGAGGGCGTAGAGGGCCAGCAGTCCGGCCAGCCCGAGGGTGAGGAGCGTCCGCACGTCGGGCGGGAGGAGCGCGGCCACTTCGACCTGCCCCCCGAAGGCCAGGGCCGCCCCGCGCGCCAGCCGCTCGAAGTCCCCCGTGAACGCCAGCAGCGGCACCAGGATCGGGAGGCTGCCCCGGGCCAGGAGCGCCAGCGGGGCACTCCAGCGCGCCGGGCGCCGCCGCCCCAGCCCCGCCTCCAGGAAGTGCAGGTCGCCCTGCCCCCAGTGCAGCGCCGAGACCAGCAGGAAGACCCACAGGGCGGGCAGGGGGGCGAACCTCCACGCGAGCAGGTACAGACCGGCCAGGGCGGCGTACAGGACGCAGTACAGCACGACCCAGCGGGGCCGCCTGCCCCACGCCCAGCCCAGCCGCCCGGGGACGAGGTGGTCGAGGGCCCCGTGGGGCAGGCCGAACAGGACCACGCTGAGGAGCAGGGGCACGAAGATGAAACGCTCCAGCAGGTGCGGGGCGGTCCACCAGCCGAGCAGCAGCGCGCCCACGGCGGCCCACGGCAGCGTGACGAGGGCCAGCGGGACGGACGCGGGACGTGCTCCGGCGACGGGCGTGGCGCGGGGTTCGAGGATGTTCAACATGAGGCCCTCCTTCGTCATGGGCCGGGCGTTGGCGGCGGGCGGCGGGACCGCCGGGCACGGGGGGCGAGAAGCCCGCGCCCAGGTCGGGTGTTCGGGTGGAGAAGGGGCGAGGGTGGGCGGCGGGGTGTGCAGGAGGCAGTGACACGCCCTTCCTAGCAGACGGCAACTGACTAACTTCTTTTCCTGCCACCTGTGCTGTACTGGGCCGCATGACCGGTTCCGAGCAACGTTCCGTCGCCATCGTGGGCGGCAGCGGGTACGCGGGCGGCGAGTTCCTGCGGCTCGCGCTGGGGCACCCGCACCTCAAGGTCACGCAGGTGACGAGCGAGCGCAGCGCGGGGCAGCCCGTCTCGCTCGTCCACCCCAACCTGCGGGGCCGCACGAATTTGAAGTTCCGCAAGGCGGCCGAGTTGGAGGAGGCCGACATCATCGTGCTCGCCCTGCCACACGGGAGCGCGGCGGGGCGCATCGGGGAGTTCGAGGGCAAGGGGCGGGTGGTCGTGGACCTCTCCGCCGACTTCCGCCTCAAGGACCCGGAGGTGTACCGGGCGACCTACGGGGAGGACCACCCGACGCCGGAGAAACTGGGCGAGTGGGTCTACGGCAACCCGGAGCTGCACCGCGAGGAGCTGCGCGGCGCGACCCGCATCGCCTGCGCGGGGTGCTTCGCCACCGGGGTGATCCTGGCGCTGTATCCGCTGCTCAAGCTGGGGGTGCTGCTGCCCAGAGACATCATCGCCACCGGGCTCGTTGGGTCGAGCGCGGCGGGGGCGAGCGCCACGGAGGCCAGCCACCACCCCGAGCGGGCGGGGAGCCTGCGGGTGTACAAGCCGGTCGGGCACCGCCACACCGCCGAGGTGCAGCAGGAGCTTCCCGGCAACTTCCCCATCCACCTCACGGCGATCAGCACGCCGCGGGTGCGGGGCATCCTCTCGACGGTCCAGGCGTGGATTCCCGACGGCTACTCGGACCGGGACGTGTGGAGCGCCTACCGCGAGGTGTACGGCGCAGAGCCCTTCATCCGCATCGTAAAGGTCGCCAGGGGCATCCACCGCTACCCCGACCCCATGCTCCTCGACGGCACCAACTACTGCGACCTGGGCTTCGAGATGGACGTGGACTCGGGCCGCGTGGTGCTGATGAGCGCCATCGACAACCTCGTCAAGGGCACGGCGGGGCACGCCATCCAGAGCCTCAACGTCGCCCACGGCTGGGAGGAGACGACCGGGCTGGAGTTCGCGGGGCTGCACCCGGCCTGAGCGTCGGTGTTTCAGGCGCGGGGGGTGGCTTCGTTCGGTCCTCCCGCCGGACCGCTGCTCTAGCCTGGAGGGGATGAGCGCCTCCCCCCGCCTGCTGCTGATTCCTCCCGATACACGCCCCCCGACGCTCGACCTCCCCGCGGGGCTGGCCCGCATGACGGGGGCCGAAGTCCGTGTGCCGCCCACGGAGGCCCTGCCGCACTTCTTCACGCCGGGGGACACGGACCGGCTGCGCGAGTGGCTGCTGGACGAGGCCGGGCACGCCGACGTCCTCGTCGTCTGCCTGGAGACGCTGTGCCTCGGCGGCATGATCCCGGCACGGCGGGTGTCGGACCCGCTGGACCTCGCACTGGAGCGGCTGGGGGCGTTGCGGGAGGCGAGGCGGCTCAATCCGGGCCTGCGCGTCTCCGCCTTCGGGGTGATCGTGCGGGTGGCGCACGACAACGACCCGCACGAGGAAAAGCCCTACTACGGCGAGTGGGGGCGCGAATTGCGGGCGTACAGTGGCGCCTTCGACCGCCACGCGCGGCACGGGGAGGGGGAACGGGCGGCCCTGGAGGCGGCGCGTTCAGCCGTCCCGGCGGACGTGCTCGCCGACTGGGTGGGCACCCGCGAGCGGAACCGGGCGCTGCACCTCGCCGCGCTCGACCTGCTCGCTCAGGGCACGCTGACCCACCTGTGCCTCACGCTGGACGACACCACCCCCTACGGCCTGGCCGCCCTCGACCGCCGGATGCTGGAGGCGCGGGCGGATGAACTGGGCGTCTGGGACCGTCTGGACGTGTACCCCGGCGCGGACGAGGTGCCGTGTGCGCTGGTGGCCCGGGCGCTGAGGCCGGAGAGGGCGCGGGCCTGGGTGCGCTACAGCGGGACCCTGGGTGCAGGCGCGGAACTGCTCTACGAGGACCGCCCGGCCGGGGAACTCGTGCGGGCGCACCTGCGGGCGGCGGGGTGCGTTCCAGCGGACAGCCCGGCTGAGGCCGACTTCATCCTCGCGGTGAACACGCCGGGCACGCGGCAGGCGAGCTTCCAGCCCGACTTCACGGGCGTGGACACGCCGCACCGCCACCTCCCCGCCTTCGTGGACGGGCTGCGGGACGATCTGGCGGCGGGCCGGGCGGTAAGCCTCGCCGACATTGCCTACCCCAACGGGGCGGAGCGGCGGCTGTGGACGCTGATCCAGGACCTCCCCCTCGCCCGGCTGGCGGGCTACGGCGCGTGGAACACGGCGGGCAACACGCTGGGGAGTGCGGTCGCCTTCGGCAAACTCGCCCCCCTGGTGGGGGACCGGGCGGCGCACACGGAGGCCCTCTTCTCCCGGATGGTGGACGACGCGCTGTATCAGGCGTTCGCGCGGACCGAGATCCGTGCCCGGCTGGACAACCCCAGCCCCTTCGACCTGGGCGAACAGAGAGACGCGGCGGAGGCACACCTGCGGGAGATCGTCACGCCGCGCGTCCGGGCGCTGTGGGAGCGGCACTTCGCGGGGACGGGGCTGAGCCTGGAGGTCGGGGAGGCGCACCTGGCCTGGCCCCGGCTGTTCACGGGCGTGTTCCCGCTCTCCGTGCGCGCCGCCGAGGAGCAGGATTGGGCGGTGCGGGAGGGCTAAACCCCGTTGCGGGACTGCGGTGACACCACGTTCTCGGGGCCGGGACGCGGTGCAGTGGGACGCCGGAACACCGCGATCAGGAGGAGCACCCAGGCGGCCGCGTGCAGGAGGGTGCTCGCCACCCCGGTGACGGCGTAGACCACACCCATCTGGGTGGCGGTCAGCGCCTGCCGGACCGCCACGAACGGGAGAAGCGCGCTCACCAGGGTCCCCGCGACGCCGAGCACCAGGAACAGCACGAGGGCGGCCAGCATCAGGCCGTAGCGGGCGGGGGCCTCGTCTCGGCGCCCCGCGGCGAGGACGATCCCCACCACAAGGACGATCCACACCGGGGAGGCGACGGCCAGTTGGATCAGGAGACTGACCCAGGATGAACGCTCCATTGAAACCTCTTCTCTCGGGAGGGCGAAAAACGGCGCCGGGACGATCCGCCCAGGGCGTGGGCCCAGCCTATCAAGTGGCCCGCGCGCACCCCGCCTCCCCTCCTGTGCGGGCGCGCGAACGGGGAGAATGGTCGCGTGACCTCCCTGCAAGACGGTGCCGCCCCACCCCTCCTCGCCCTCGACATCGGGGGCACGTCCATCCGCGCCGCGCTGATCGAGGACGGGCGGGTCACCGGACGGCACGAGACCCATACGCCGAAGCCCGCCTTCCCGGACGCCGTGATCGCCGCCGCGCTCGGCCTCGCCGCGCCCCTCGTCCCGCAAGCCTCGGCCCTCGGTGTGGCCTGCGCGGGGGCAACCGCCGGGGGACGGGTGACCGCCACCGCCGCCCACACCTTCCCCAGCTGGACCGACATTCCCCTCGCCGAACGGTTGGGAACTGGCCTCGGTCTCCCCTGCGCGGTCCTGAACGACGCCCGCGCCGCCGCCTGGGGCGAGTTCGCCGCCGGGGCGGGCCGCGGGGCGGGCGAGTTCATGTTCATCACCGTCAGCACGGGAGTGGGGGCGGGCCTCGTGCTGGGCGGGCGGCTGCACCTCGCCGCAAACGGGCTGGACGCCGAGCTGGGCTTCGTCTCCGTACCTGCCGCGTGGTCACCCGGAATGGAAGTCCCGGCGCTGGGTCCCCTCGGCCCGCTGGAGTTCGAGACGAGCGGCACGGCGCTGAACGAGCGGGCCCGCTTGCTCGGCCACCCGGATGCCCGCGCCCTGTGTGACGCCGCCGAGGCCGGGGACGCCGTGGCCGACACCGCCTACACTCACTCCGCCGCCCGCATCGCCTGGAAGATCGCCGACGTGGCCGCGCTGCTGGGGGTGACTCGGGTAGCTCTGGGCGGCAGCGTGGGCCTGCGCCCCGGGTATCTCGCCCGCGTGCAGGAAGCCCTCGCCCACTTCCCCGCCCGCTACCGCCCCGAGGTCGTCCACGCCGAGCTGGGGGCGGACGCGGGGCTGATCGGCGCGGCGCTGTGGGCCCGGGGGCAGGGTTAGTCGCGGCGGCTCAGGAACTCGTCGCGGTTGTGCCGGGCCACCCAGGCCGAGACGGAGGTGGCGAGCAGCAGCCACAGGACCCGCGGCAGGATCAGCAGACCCGCCCGGCGGTCCACCCTCAGGCTGTAGACGAGGCTTCCGACCCCCACGGTGAGGCCCGCCGCCGTGTCCGCGGCCCCCAGCACCGGGCTCCTCAACCCGAAATACAGGGTGTTGAAGGCCGCGAACAGCACCCAGCCGCCGCCTTCGAGCGCGTAAACCCGGCGGTGGTCCCCGGTCTGCTCCGGATCGTTGGCGATCCGTGCCAGGGCCATCAGCGACGTGACGTTGAGAAAGAGCCACATCGGCGGGAACAGCCAGTCGGGCGGGGCGACGGCGGGCCGCTCGAAGTCGTTGTAAAACGCCTCGTCACCCCCCACGCCAGCGGGAAGGACACTCACGGCGTTGGCGGCGGCAAAGATGCCCAGGGCGTGCCACCAGCGGAACCGGGGGGCGGATCGGGAACGGGCTGAGGTCGTCACCATGAACCTCCTGGGAACAAGGGCTTCGATGGAACGCTCGTCGGGTAGGTTTTCGGAAGGAGGATCAGGCGCCGAGGCCGTCGATCAGGAGGGCCACGATCCAGGTCGCCAGGTCGGCGTCCCGCGGCGTTTCCCCTCCCGAGCCCATCTCGGAGATCAGGTCGAGGAAGGCCCAGGCGCTGCGCCCGGCGTCGTGGGGCCGCAATTCGCCCGAGGCCACGCCGTCTTCCATCACCTGGCGAATGTAGAGGTGGTTCAGGCGGAAGAAGTGGTCGAAGACGCGGTTCTGGTGCTCCTGGGACAGGAACCGCAGGGCGTCGCGCACCATCCGCCCCGTCTGCACCGGGCCGGAAAAGACGTAGGTAGCGATGGCGCTCAGCCGGGCGCGGGCGGTCGGGTGGTTCCGGATCACCTCCGCAAACCCGGCGGCGTCGCGCTCGATGGCCCGCCCGGCGATGTCGAGAACGATCTGTTCCTTGCCCCCCGGAAAGTGGTGGTACAGGCTCGCCTTGCGAACCCCCACCCGGTCGGCCACCGCGTCCATCGAAACCCCGAGGTAGCCGTATTCGTGCAGCAGCGCGCTGGCCGCTGCAAGCACCAGTTCGCGCGTGTCTCGGGCGTCTTCCTTGCGCGGGCGCGGCATAGGCTTCAACCCTAACCGTTCCCACAGGCCACCAGACGGCCCTCAGAGCCTCACCTCCTTTACCTACCAATTGGTAGTTTATGGGAGTTGGTCCCCGGGGACTGTGTGGGGCGCACATGATCAGGGGGAACCGAGGCGTTCGCTCCGGTTGAGGCTTTGCACCTGTAAAGTCGGCGGCGTCTCTCCGCCCTTCAACCTCCTCCGGGGAGCGTCATTTTTTGCCGTCTGACAGCGACTTTACCCCTCCTCGCGCGCCGTGTTAGCCTCACCTCGACCACAAGGAGGCAGGGCCGATGACGAGCACGCTGATGGAGGGCTTTCTCCCCTTCGAGCACGAACCGTACTTCCCGTTCAGCCGCGAGGACGTGGCGCAGGCGCAGCGGGAGGCCTACCGCCGGGTGCGTGAGCGGTACGTGGGCCGGACCTTCCCCATGTCCCTGGGGGGCGAGCGGGTGGAGGGCGGGGAGACGTTCGAGGTCCGCAACCCCGCCGACACGCGCGAGGTCGTGTGGCGTTTCCCGAAGGCGACACCCGAGCAACTGGAGCGGGCGGTGGCCTGCGCGAAGACGGCCTTCGAGACCTGGCGTTTTTCCGACCCCATGCAGCGGGCGACGATCTTCAAGCGGGCGGGCGAACTGCTGCGGGGGCGGCGGATGGAGTTCAACGCCGTGATGGGCCTGGAGAACGGTAAGAACTGGGCCGAGGCCGACGGCGAGGTCGCCGAGTGCGTGGACCACTTCGAGGTCTTCGCCCGCGAGACGCTGAAGTGGGCGCAGGGCAAGCCCGTCTACCCCATGCCCGACGAGCACGTCACCACCGTCTACGAGCCCATCGGCGTCGTCGCGGTGATCAGCCCGTGGAACTTCCCGGCGGCGATTCCGCTCGGCATGGCGCTGGGGGCCATCGCGGCGGGCAATACCGTCGTCTGGAAACCCGCCTCCGAGACGCCTCTGTCGAGCCTCCTCCTCGTGGAGCTGCTGTTCGAGGCGGGGCTGCCGCAGGGCGTGATCCAGTTCATCACCGGGACGGACGAGGTGCTGGGCGATCCGCTGGTGGACCACCGGGACGTGCGGATGATCGCCTTCACGGGCTCCAAGGAGATCGGCTGCCGGATCATGGAGCGCGCGGCGCGGGTGCAGCCGGGCCAGCGGTGGCTCAAGCGCGTCATGGCCGAGATGGGCGGCAAGGACCCGACGGTGGTGTGTGCCGACGCCGACCTCGACGCCGCCGCCACCGGGATCGTGCAGGCCGCCTTCGGGTACGCCGGGCAGAAATGCTCCGCGTGCAGCCGCGTGATCGCCGAGGAGGACGTGTACGACGCGCTGCTGGAGAAGGTCGTCTCCCTCGCCCGCGAGATCAGGGTCGGGTCGCCGGAGGAGAACGCCCCCCTGGGTCCCGTCATCCACGAGGGGAGCGCGCGGCGGATCATGGGCTACATCGAGAACGGGAAGAAGACGGCGCGGCTCGTCCTGGGTGGGGAGCGGGCGGGCAGCGGGGAGCGCGAGGGCGGATACGTCCAGCCGACCATCTTCGCGGACGTGGACCCGAAGGACCCCCTCTTCCAGGAGGAGATTTTCGGGCCGGTACTGACCTTCACCCGGGCGCGCGACTGGCGGCACGCCATCGACCTCGCCAACGACTCGGAGTACGGGCTGACCGCCGCCTTCTACAGCCGGGACCCCGCCAAGATCGAGGGGGCGCGGCGGCTGATGCACGTCGGGAACCTCTACATCAACCGCAAGTGTACGGGGGCTCTCTCCGGCACCCACGCTTTCGGCGGCTACGGGATGAGCGGCACGAACGCGAAGGTGGGCGGACCCGACTACCTGTTCTGGTTCCTTCAGACGAAGACGGTGGCGCAGAAGTATTGACTTAGCGGCGGGAGGAGGTCTGCAACCACGCCCGGGCCTCCTCCTCGGTGTGGACGAAGCGAATCGCGTTATGAGCCCTGTGTTCATAGGCCAATTCGGCGAAGCGTTCGCCGTGTGCGCCGAAATCCGGCAGGACCAGCGCGACCCGAATGCGGTAGTTCGTAAACTTCTGGAACGCCTCGCCCGCCAGCCCACTTCGCAGGCGGAAGAACTCGGGGGACAGGTCGGCTTCGGTCAGGATCAGGCCGTCTGCACCGAACGCCGCGCCCAGCACCTCGTTCACGTCCGCCAGCGTCCGCAGCGAGACACCCAGTTCGCCCGCCGTCCTGATTCGGGGAAATTCATCTGCCGTCATTCCTGCAACCTAACAGAGCCTCCTCTTCTGCAAAACTACGCCCATGACGACCGACCCCCCCACCGACCGCTTTGATCGCGCCCAGCTCGCCTTCGCCCGACTGCTGCCCAAGCTCTTCCGGGGCGGGCAGGCTTTTGTCGGCGTGGAGGCGTCCTTGAGCGGGCTGGACGCGGCGACGGCCACCCGGCGGCCCGACGGGCTGACCCACAGCGTGGCCGAACTCGTGGCGCACGTGAACTGGTGGAACCGCTGGATGCTGGACGTGATCGAGGAGGGGCGGGCGATGCCATATCCCAAGCACGCCGCCGACACCTGGCCCGCCGTGACGGAAGGCGACTGGCCGCGCGTGCGGGCCGAGTTCTACGAGCTGCTCGCCCGGGTGGACACGCACACCGCCCGGCCCGACCTCGCCAACCCGGTCAACCACGAGGAGACCATCGGGGAGCTGCTGGCGGATTTCGCGCTGCACACCGCACACCACTTCGGGCAGGTGATCACCGTGCGGCAGGCACTCGGGGCGTGGCCGCCTCCGGGGGGTGGGGACACGTGGTAGGGGAGCCGTCAGCGGTCAGCTCTCAGCCGTCAGCCTTCGGGAAGGCGGTCGGGAACCTATTTCCCGGCGGTCCGGCGAACGTCTCGTGGGAGCGGGCGCTGGAGGGGCTGGGGGCGGAGGACGCGGGGCACGTGCCGCCGGGGTTGCCTCATTCGGTGGCGCAGATCGTCGCGCACGTGGCCTTCTGGCAGGACTTCCTGCTGGAGGAGGCGGGGGGAGGCGCCCCGGTCCGACCCGAGCACGCGGCGGGCGGCTGGCCCGCGCCGGGACCGTGGGAGGAGGAGCGGGCCCAGCTCCTCGCGGGGCAGGGGCGGTTGCGGGTGCTGGCGCGTGACCCGGCCTTCACCTCCGGCTTGACCCATGAGGGTCACCCCTGGGCCGCGATGCTCGCCACCTTCGCGGGGCACGGCCTCTACCACCTCGGGCAGGTCGTGACCATCCGGCAGGCGCTCGGGCTGTGGCCGCCGCCGAGCGGGGGGGACACATGGTGAGGGAGCGGTCAGCGGTCAGCTCTCAGCCGTCAGCAAGGGACCTGACCCGGGCGCTCTCCGTCACCGAACTCAACGCCGGGGACTCCAGCCGCGCCTCGCACGTGTGGCGGGTGGAGTTGGCAGGGGGGCCGGTGATCGTGCGGCGCCCGTGGTGGACGACGCCCGACGTGAGCCCGTTCATGCTGGGACTGACGGGACTCTTCGGGACGGACCCGCGAGACCTGAGGGCGGTCTCGGCCACCTACGGCTGCTGGCGGGAGGTCGGGGTGTGGGCCGTGCCGGAGGTGCTGGGGCAGGTGGACTTCCGGGGCAGTTCGGCCCTCGTCGTGGAGTTCGTGGAGGGCGGCCCGTCCCGTGAGCTGCCGGAGGCGGACGCGGCAGAGCTGGGGCGGCGGGTCGCGCGGGTGCACGCTCATGCCCTCGGTGCTTTCGGAGACGTGCCGGGACGGACCCGCTTCCCCCTGACCGAGTTCTACCCGCGCGCCCTGAGCGTCGTGCGCGAGGTCGCCGCCCACTTCGACCCGGACGCCTGGGCCCCCCACTGGCCGGGGGCCGAGGCCGCCCTCACTGCCGCCCCCTCCCCCACCCGCGCCGTCCCCATGCTCCTCGACTGGGCGGGCTCGCAGTTCGTGTGGCGGGAGGGACAGCCCTTCGCCCTCGTGGACGTCGAGGCGTCGGCCCTCGCCCCGCCCGAACTCGACCTGTGCCTGTGGGAGTCGCTGCTGACCCCCGAAGGAGCGCAAGACTTCCGCGCCGGGTACGCCGAACGTCTCCCCTTCCCCGATCTCGATCCGCACCGCGCCGCCTGCCGCCTGATCCTGCGCGCAATGGAGGTCGAGGGCTCCCCACCCCTGCATGACTGGCTGGCCCTTCCGCCCCTCTTCTCCCTGACCGCTGAAAGCTGACGGCTGACCGCTCTCCCGCTTCCCCGAAAGGCCCCATGACCCACCCCAGCAGCGTCTTCTACCGCTCCCGCCAGCCCTCCCCGACCGCCGTGCGCGGCGAGGGCGTCTATCTCTTCGACGCGGAGGGCAGGCGCTACCTCGACGGCTCCTCGGGAGCGCTCGTCGCCAACGTCGGCCACGGTCGCCCGGAGGTCGGCGAGGCGATGGCGCGGCAGGCGCGGGAATTGCCCTTCGTCCACGGGTCGCAGTTCACCTCGCCCGTGCTGGAGGAGTACGCCACGCGGCTGATGGAGTTTCTGGGGCTGCCGGGATACCGCCTCTGGGCCGTGTCGGGCGGGTCGGAGGCGAACGAGAGCGCCATCAAGCTCGCGCGGCAGTACCACGTCGAGCGCGGCGAGCCGGGCCGGTACAGGGTGGTGACGCGCGTGCCGAGTTACCACGGCGCCTCGCTGGGCGCGCTCGCGGCGAGCGGGATGGGCGCGCGGCGGGCCCTGTACGCCCCCCTGATAAAGGAATCGGCGTGGCCCAAGCTGCCCCGGCCCGACCCCACGCTGGGCGGCGAGGCCGACGCCGAACGGCTGCGGGCGGTGCTGGAGGAGGCGGGGCCTTCAAGTGTCGCGGCCTTCATCGCCGAGCCCGTGGTGGGGGCGTCGGACGCGGCGCTGGCCCCGAACCCCGGCTACCACGCGCGCATCGCCCAGATCTGCCGCGAGTACGGGGTCCTCTTCGTCGCCGACGAGGTGATGAGCGGGATGGGCCGCTGCGGCGCTCCCCTGGCGGTGCGGCTGGGCGGGGAGGTCACGCCCGACCTCGTGGTTCTCGGCAAGGGGCTGGCCGCCGGGTACGCCCCCCTCGCCGGGCTCGCCGCGAGCGGGCACGTGTACGACACGGTGATGAACGGCTCGGGCGCCTTCAAGCACGGCTTCACCTACGCGGGCCACCCGGTCAGCGTGGCGGCGGGCCTCGCCGTGCTCGACATCGTGGAGCGGGAGGAGTTGGCGGAGCGGGCGCAGCGGCAGGGCGAGCGGCTGCTGGCGGGCCTGCGGGAGGTGCAGGCGCGGCACGGAACGGTGCTGGAGGCACGCGGCCACGGCCTCCTCCTCGGGCTGGTGCTGGGCGACCCGGCGACCGGGCGGGCGTTCGACACTCCGGGCATCGCGGCGCGGGTGGCGGCGGCGGCCCTGCGGCGCGGCCTGATCACCTACCCCGGCAGCGGCGCGCTGGACGGCACGCGCGGCGACCACCTCCTCCTCGGCCCGCCCCTGACGATCTCGGACGCCGAGGTGGACGAGCTGCTGGGGGCGCTGGACGGAGCACTGGGCGAGGTGGGTTAGGGGGGGGAGGCCCCGTCCCGCTCCCGCCGCAATGCCAGCTCCTCGAAGAACGTGCTCGCCTTCTGGGCCGACGCGGGCCGCTCCACGTTCCCGGCAAAGGTCTCGCTCAGGGGGTGGCCGCTTCGGCGGAACAGGGCCGCCGCGCGCTCCCGGTCGTAGTCCGTGTGCCGCAGCTCCACCCCCGGTCCGAGCAGGGCCCACGACGCGCCGGGCGGCCCGTACCCCATGCCCACGCTGCCCGCGTTCACCACCCGCACGCCCCCCACCACGCGGTCGAACGGGACGTGGGTATGTCCGCAGACGACGACCCGCTCCTCCACCCCGGCCAGGAGGCGCGCCAGCCGCTCCCCGGAGGTCAGGGTGGTGACGATCTCCTCGTCGCTCCGGGGCGAGCCGTGGCAGAAGAGCACGGGGCCCAGCTCCTCGACCTCCACCCTGCGGCGGTGGGGCAGGGCGGCGAGGAAGTCACGGTGGGCACGGTCGATCCTTCCGACCTCCCACGCCAGCGCCCGCCGCTGATCGTCTGGGAGAGACGCCCCCGCAGTCCCCCCGTCGAAGACCTCCACCAGCTCCCGGTCGGCGTTGCCGCGAATCCAGACGGCGCGGTCCCCCAGGGCGAGCAGCCGGTCCAGCGTCTCCCGCACGAAGGGTCCGTACGCCACGTCCCCGCCGATCAGGACCCGCTCCACCCCCAACCTCTCCACCTCGGCGAGGACGGCCTCCAGGGCGGGGAGGTTGCCGTGCACGTCGGAGAGGGCGGCGATGGGCACGGCCGGACGGGGCTACCGCTTCCTTCGCTCCGCCCGCACCATCTGCACGAACTGGGCGAGGCGGGGGGCGCGGTTCCAGCGTTTGCGGTCGAGGCCCACCCGCCAGATGAATTCCACGCCCAGCTTCCGGGTCCAGGTGGGGGCGAGGTCGGCGGTCCCGGCGAACACGTCGATGACGCCGCCGCAGCCGAGGATGACGGGGGCGCCGAGGACCTGCCGCCAGTACCCGTTGAAGGTCTCCTGCCTGCCGCCCCCCATCCCGGTCAGGACGAGGTGCGCGCCCGAGGCCCCGACGAGTTCCGCGACCCGCTGGTCCTCGGGGAGGTCGAAGTACCCGTGGTGGACGCCCGCGACCCCGATGCCGTACTCGCGCGCGGCGTTTTGCGCGGCCTGTTCGGCGACGCCCGGCTTGGCCCCCAGGAAGAAGACGCGCAACTCCCCCCCATGCCGCGCCATCAGCCCCCTCACGAGGTCGTAGCCGGGGGCGCGGGGCACCTCCCGCCCGTGCAGTTGCCGCGCCGCCCAGACGATGCCCACACCGTCGGCGGTGACCAGATCGGCCCCCTGCACCGCCGCCACGAGGTCGGGTCGCCCCCGGGCCTGCACCACGTACTCCGGGTTGAGCGTGACGACGGTGTGGGGCGAGCGGGGGGCGCGGAACATCCACTCGCCGAGGAGGTCGAGCGCCGCGTCGAGGGTCACCGTGTCCAGCGGGAGGTCGAAGAGGGTGAGGCGCCCGGCCCGGGAGGGCTCCGCCGCGGGGGAGGGAGCGGTGGGGTGAGGTCGGGTCATGCGTGGCGCGAATTGTAACACGGGGGGTGCCGGGGCCTGGACGCCGGGCGGCGCCCCGCCGGGGGGCGGTTTCCCGGGGCCTATGTGGCACACTGAAACTCATGATGTCCGGTGCATTCGGAGCGTTGCCCCAGGAGACGCTCGCGCAGGTGATGGCGGCGGCGCGGGTAGGTCGCTGGGCGCGCGGGGGGCTGCTCTTTCATCCCGAGGACCCGGCGGAGACGCTGCATCTCCTCACGCGCGGGAGCGTGCGGCTCTACCGCCTCGGAGCGGCGGCGCGCGAGGTCACGCTCGACGTGCACGGTCCCGGCTCGCTGCTGGGCGCGTCGGCGCTGCTCCCGGGCGAACGGTACGGCATGTACGCCGAGGCGATGGACGACACCGAGTCGCTGATGCTGGGCCGCGAGACGCTCGCCCGCCTCACCCGCGCCCACCCGGCGGTCGGGGTGGCCCTCACCGAGCAGATCACCCGCCAGACCCGCGGGGTGCAGGAGCGTCTCGCGGGCCTCGTCTTCATGGAGGTCTCGCAGCGCCTCGCCCTCGCCCTCCTCGCCCTCGCCGAGCGGGAGGGCACCTGGCCGGAGGGCGGGGTCCTCGCCCTGCGCGAGCGGGTCTCGCACCAGGACCTCGCCCATGTGGTCGGCAGCACCCGCGAGACGATCACCAAGCTCCTCGGCGACTTCCGGGCACGCGGGCTGCTCGACCTGGGCTACCGCCGGATCATCCTCACCGACCGGGCGGGGCTGATCCACGCCTCGCGGGAGCCGCTGCGGTAGGGCGGGCAGAAACGGCGCGTCTTCTGGTGCCGTCGTGCCCGCCCCGGGTCGTCTCCTCAAGCCTGGCGGTGCGTGGGCGACTGTTTCCCAACGAACGGGCAGCCTGTCCGTGAGGTCGGCACGCCACCCCGGCGCGCAAACGTTCTAGGCTGGGCCCGATGCGGAAGACGGTGGGACCTTGAAGGTGACGAGGAGTATCGCGGCGGCGTACCGGGCGGGCGACCTGCCCGGCTTTTTCCGGCTGCGGGCAGGCGACCTGGAGGGCGCGGCGCGGGAGGAGCGGCGGGACGTGGACCGCGCGGCCCTGGCGAGCGCCCTGCGGGCCTACCACCGCGACCTGGGCACGCTGGACGGGGGGGTGGAGGCGACTCTCGCCCGGCTCGCTCACCCGGCCTCGCGGGTGGTCGTCACCGGGCAGCAGGCGGGGCTCCTGACGGGTCCGGCGTACAGCGTCCACAAGGGCGCCGACGCCGCCCTGCTCGCCCAGCACCTGAGCCGCGAGGACGCCCCCGTCGTCGCCGTCTACTGGGTCGCCAGCCAGGACCACGACGCGGCGGAGGTGGCTTCCACCACCCTCCTCGACCACAGCGAGGCCCTCCACCACCTGACGCTGGACGTGCCGCAGGGCGTGTCGGTCGGCCGGGTGCCGTGGCGGGGGGAGTGGACGGCGCAGGTGCTCGGGCTGCTGGACGCCTTCGACACGGCCCCCGAATACCGGGCGGCGGTGCGCGCCAGGGTGGAGCGGGCCCTTGCGGGTGGGGGGAGTTACGCCGACGTGTTCGCCCGGCTGATCCACGGGCTGCTCGCCCCCACCGGGCTGCTCGTGCTCGACCCCCTGCACCCGGCCCTCGCCGCGCTCATGGCCCCGACGCTCGCCCGCGAACTGGAGCGCCCGCTGGACGGCCCCGCCCGGATCGAGGACGCGGCGGAGCGGTTGCTCATGGCGGGTTTCGAGCCCCAACTGCGCCGCCCGGCGGGGGCGACAAACCTCTTTCTGGAGGAGGGGGACGGGCAGCGGCGGCTCCTGCGCTTTGACGGCAAGAGGTTTTCCACCGACACCCGGACGTACACGCGGGAGGAGCTGCTGGCCGTCCTGCGTGGCGACCCTGCGAGGTTGACCCCGGCGGCGGGCCTGCGTCCGGTCGTGCAGGACGCGCTGCTCCCCACGCTCGCCTTCGTGGTCGGGCCGGGCGAGATCGCGTACGGGGCGCAGCTCGCCGGGGTGTACGGCCTCCACGGGCTCGGGCAACCGCTGCTGTGGCCGCGCCTGAGCGTGACGTGGCTGGAGCCCAACGTGGCGCGTCTCCTCGCCCGCCTGGGGGCGAGCGCCGCCGAGGTGCAGGCCGACCCGGAGGGGGTGCTGGGCCGGGCGCTGGCGCGTGAACGGGGGGCGGGGGCCGCCTCCCAGGAGCGCCTCGCCGCCCTGGACGCCGAGTTGCGCGCGCTGACGGAAGAACTCGGGGCGCTAGACCCCACCCTCGCCGGGGCCGCCGAACGCACCCGGTTGCGGACGACGGCCAGGGTTCGTCACCTCCAGACCCTCGCCGCCCGCGCCCTCGCCCGGCAGGAGGACGACCGGACGCGGCAGCTCACGCGGTTGAAACGTCACCTCCTGCCGCTGGGCACGCCGCAGGAGCGGGAGATGAATTTCCTGACCTTCCTCCTCAAGCACGGGGACGCGCCGCTGCGGCGGCTCCTGGAACTGGCGCCGGGGACGCAGGCGGAGGTGCCGCTGACCTGAGCGTCAGGGCACGGCCTGGGGTTCTGTAGAGCTTTCTCCATACTCCAACGAGTCGAGCACACACAGGGCCAGCGCCTCCAGGGCCGCCTGCCGCCCGTCCGGCTGGGAAGCGTTGAGCGCGGCGTGAAGGGGTTGGGCGGCCTCGGCCTCACGCGCCATCAGGTCGCGCAGACAGTGGCGGGATTTGACCTCCCACCAGCCCCGCGCCGCGTACAGGGCCCGCACCAGCCTCCCGGCGGCGTTCGCCACGAGGTAAGGGTGCATGGATTCCTTCACGGCAGCCCGCGCCTCGATGACCTCATCCAACAGCAGGTGCCGCTCGGCGGGCGTGAGGGAACGGGGAACCGGGCCCGCCGCACACAACGCGCGAGCCTCGGCAACGAGGGCGTCCAGATCGGGGTGCGGCACGAGCACGCGGCCCCCGGCGAACATGGCGACGGTGGCCGCTTCTCCCTGCGCGAACAACGCCCGAATCGTTCGCGGCGGATTGTGGAAGACCTCAACGGGCACGCCGTTCACCACGAAGCTGCTCCGCCAACGGTGGTTCCTGGTCACGAGCGCGTGGAGGTCGAGGTCACTGTGGGCGTCCGCCTCTCCCCGCGCCGCCGAGCCGCACCACAGCACCGCGTAGACGCCGGGGGTGGCGATGACCCGACCCAAGGCGGCGGGCAGGGCGGCTTCGAGGCGGGCCTGGGCGTTATGGGGAGCCACCCGTCAAACTGCCACCGTCTCGGGCGCACTCGCCCACTCCACCCGCACCCCCTGCCCGGCCAACCACTCGGGCACGCTGTAACGGGCGCGCACGAGGCCGGAAACGACCCGGTGGGCGGTCGCCACCGCGCGGCACAGCTCGTCCGCGCCGATGTAGCCCGCCTCGTGCGCGGCGAGGAGTTCGTCGGTGTCCACGATCTCGGCGGCCATGCCGTCGTGGACGATGACGTCGAGGTAGTGGTCGCGGACGGTCCAGAGGTCGCCCTCCCGCGTAATGGTGGCGACGTCGATGTAGTAGTCGTGCTCGCGGGCGCCGTGGAAGTCGTAGCGGCAGACCTGCACGCCGATCTTGGGCAGGAGGTGGGCCTGCCACGCGCGGATGCGGGGGTGCGCCACGAAGTCCCGCGCGACGAACAGGCCATGCTGGTGCTCGCGGTAGGTGTGCACCGGGCGCACCCCCGTGTTGGTGTGGTGTTGTCCTCCTGCCACGTCATGCCGTTCAGTTTTCACGGGTTCCGCCGCGCGCATGGGTCATCGTACGGGGCCCGCTTTCCTGACGGAAGTGAACATCTTGGCAGGCGGGGCTTCATGAAGCGTGGCCTAACCCGGCCGTGCCCTCACACGACGGGCAGGGCGGGCAGGCGGTCGAAGCCCTGCGGCACGAACAGGCTCCCCTCGGTCGTCCCCTGGCCGGAGAGGGCGCGCAGGCGGGCTTCCAGCGCGGACGTGCCAAGGTCGCCCGCCAGGAAAGCGCGGTGCAGGCGAATCACCTCGCGCACCTGATCCGGCGTCTCATGGACGAATTCGAGGCGGAAGTCGCGCAGGCCCGCCACCAGCCAGCCCGTCAGGTGGGCGCCCGCCACCTGCGGACGGCCCTCGAACACGGTGTTGCGGCAGCCCACGTCGGCCATGACGGGGTGCTCGAAGCCGCGCTCGTCGCGCAGGGCGACCCGGTGCGACTCGCAGGGGTGGCCGCAGTTGGTGTGGTCGGTGCCCCCCGACAGGAAGCGGCAGAAGACGCAGTGCTCGGTGTGGAAGACGGGGAGGTGCTGGTAGGCGATGACCTCCAGCCGCCCGGGGCCCACCAGCCCGGCGAGGTCGGTGATCTGGGCGGCGTTGAGATCGTGCGTGGGCGTGACGCGCTCCAGCCCGAGCCCCAGCAGCGCGCGGGTGGTGAGGACGTTGGCCGCGTTGAGGCTGAAGTCGCCCGTGAGGAGCGGCAGCTCCGGCGTGCCCTGCAAGCCCTCCAGCAGCCCACCCGAGCGCACCAGCACCTCCGCGTTCAGCGACAGCAGGAACCGCTGGAGGTTTTGCTCGGTCGGCTTGAGGATGCGCGGGCTGGCGACGCGCACGGGAATGCCCGCCTCCCGCACCCGCTCCACGCTGGGCTTCAGGCCGTACAGCTCCAGGTAGTCGAGGGTGATGGAGTCGGGGCGTTCCTCGATCGCGGCGTCGAGTTGCCCGGGGGTGCGGACGAGGACGTGGAGGCGGGGGGGCAGGTCGTGAGCGTTGGGTTGAGGAGCTGCGGTCTCCCGTAATGCCTCGGCCAGCCGTGTTTGAATCCGCCGCCCGGGAGCCTGTCCGCGCAGGGCGGTGAGCCCCTCGACCGCCTCCCGCCGCAGCGCGTTGAGCCCCGAGACGGGGAGGAACCCGGCCCCGGCGAGGTCGGCGCTCAGGCCCGCGAGGTGATAGCCCGTGCCGCCCAGCCTGCCGAGTTGCTCGGCCAGGGTCGCCTCGTCCAGCGCGCGGTTGCGGGCGGGCGGGAGGGGCGTGTCGAGGGTCGCCGTGACATGGCGCCCCTGCTCGTCCGTGAGGGTGAGGGCGGGCACCTCCCCCACATGGCCCCGGAAGTGGGCGGTGACGGGACGGGTGTACACCGGGTCCTGCGCTTCGAGGAGGGGCCTCACACGGGCGGAGAGGGAGGGGTCGTGCGTGCGCCACACCGGGTCACCCACCCGCACCCGCGCCGGGTCCACCGCGCCGCGCCCGAAGCGGAGTTCGGCACTCTCCCCCGCCCGGACCGTCTCGACCTGCCGCCCGCGCTGCCACAGGCCGTACAGGAAGCCGCCCTCCTCGCGGCCCTCGGGCGTGCGCCAGTTGGCGGGGTCGAAGACGAGGCCGTCGCCGGGCCTGACCTCTCCGGACAGCTCGACGAGGACGCCGCGCTCGGTCACGCCCCGCACGGTGCCCACCCGCACGCCCCGGTGCCTGGGCGCCCGGCCCCGCACGACGGTCTGGTGGTTCGTCCCGCCCAGGAAGTGGGGGCCCAGGCCGCGCGAGTACACCTGCTCCAGATCGCGCTCCTCCTGAGGGCTCACGCTCAGGGGCAACCCCGCCCACGCCTCGTCCACGGCCTTGCGGTAGGCGGAGGTGGTCAGGGCCACGAAGTCGGCGTCCTTGTAGCGGCCCTCGATCTTCAGGCAGCTCACGCCCGCCCCGATGAGGTCGGGCACCTGATGGAGGGCGTAGAGGTCGCCGGGCGAGAGCAGGTAGCGCGCGTCGCCGAGGTCGCGGTGAACGCCGTCCACCAGCATCTCGTAGGGGAGGCGGCAGGCCTGGGCACACTGGCCGCGGTTCGCGCTTCTCCCGCCCCACGCCTCGGAGGAGAAGCACTGCCCCGAGTAGCTGACGCACAGGGCGCCGTGGACGAAGGTTTCGAGTTCGAGGTCCGTCTGGGAGGCGATGCGCCCGATGTCCCGCAGGGAGAGTTCGCGCCCGAGGACCACCCGGCTCGCCCCGAAGCGGCGGGCGAGTTCGGCCCCCTCGGCGGAGGTGATGCTCATCTGCGTGGAGCCGTGGATGGGGAGGTCGGGGCAGATCTCGTGCGCCAGCCGCGCCACTCCCAGATCCTGCACGATGATCGCGTCCACCCCCGACTCGGCGAGGTGGATGAGCTGTGACTCGGCCTCACGCAGCTCGCGGTCGAAGACGAGCACGTTGAAGGTGACGAAGCCCATCACCCCACGCTCGTGCAGCGCCCGCATGATGTCGGGCAGTTCCTCATTGGTGAAGCCCACCTTCGCCCGCGCGTGGAAGGCCTCCACGCCGAAAAAAACCGCGTCGGCCCCCGCCTCCACGGCGGCGCGGAGCTGGGGCCAGCCTCCCACGGGACTCATGACTTCGGGTTTCACGCGCGCGCGGCGCCGGGCAACGTCGGGCATAACGCGCCAGTCTAGCCGACCGTCGCGGGGGCGAGCGTGAGGCAGGCAACGGGGGCGGGGCTGCGGCGAAGGGACGAGGCTCGCCCGGCCCGGTTGGACTCTGCCTTTCGGCTCCACGGGTCCACCCCCGAGGCGGGGACAGGAGTTCCCCACTCCCGCATGAACTTTCCGGCTCCCCTCTCGGCGAAGCGGGCTGAACCGTGGAGCGGCTTGCAAAGGGGTCGGTCCTCACGGGAACGGATCACCCCGGACCTCGCGCCAGCCCTGGAACGGCGGAACCTCAGCCCACCCGCTCGGCCTGGGACGCTCCGACCCAGGGCGTGACCGGGTGGTTCGCCCGCACGAGCAGCACCGGCACGGGCGAGTGGTGCGCCACCCCCTCCGCCACGCTGCCGAGGAGGGCGCGGCTCAGGCCGCTGCGCCCGTGGGTGCTCATCACGATCAGGCGGATGTTCTCCTCGCGCGCCACCGCCAGGATGACGCCCGGCACGGGGCGTCCGGCGGCCCGCTCCACCCGCACCCGGGCGCCGGGCACGCGGGCGGCGAGCCCCTCCTCGGCCTCCCGCCGCTCCGCGAGCAGGTCCTCCGGGCTCACGGGCGGCAGGTAGGCGATCCCGTCCGCCACGGCGGGGAGGGGATCGGGCAGCACGAGCAGCGCGCACAGCTCCGCCCCCAGTCCGCCGGCGAGCGCCTGTGCGTGGGCGAGGGCGTGGTCACCGAGCGCGCTGGTGTCGGTGGTCACGAGCAGGGTGGGCCGGGCCGTTCCTTCGTCGGGGGGCATGGGGCGAGCGTAGGAGCGAGCCGTTACCGGGGAGTTACCACCCGCTCCGGGAAGCACCGCCCGCCGCTCCGACCGGTCGCCGTGGCGACTAGGACAGCGCCCGCAACCCCTCCCCCGCCCGGTACTCGCAGACCGTGGGGGGTTCGTCGCCGTCCGGCAGCGGGGGCAACGCGCCCCTCTCGTTCAGGTCGAGCAGGTGGTCGAGCACCTGCTGGAAGGGCTCAACCCCGTCGGCGTCCACGGCGGGTTTGGCGACGACGGCGGCGGCCCCATACGTCTCGGCCGAGGGGGTGGTCTGCCGCCGCAGCACGAAGCGCACCCCCTCGGGCCCGGTCTCCATCGTGAGGTCGAGGCTGGGCCCGAGGCGGGTGGCGTAGGCGGCGAGGGTGGCCTTCGCCATCCGCTCGAACTGTTCGGGGGAAACGTCCACGGCGTCAGGGTAGAGGCGGGTTCGTGCCCGCCGCCCTGGCTTTTTCTTCACCCTCGCGGACCAGGGCCGGGACGCCGCCGGGGTAGGCGCTCGCCTCCAGGCCGTCCGCCTGAAGGTAGCGCGCGGCCAGCCCCGAACGCGCGCCCCGCTCGCAGACCACGACGAGGGGGCCGAGGTCGGGGCTCAGCCCGTGCGTGCCGTCCTCGATGGCGTCCAGGGAGACGGCGCGCACCGGGAGGGGGGTCAAACGCTCCAGGGGCTCACGCTGCCGCAGGTCCTCGGGCCGCAGGTCGAGGACGGTCACGCCGCCGGGGAGGGGCATGGGGCGAGTCTACCCCGCCGTTGCCCGCACCATTGGGGGCGCGGCCCTGGGCTATCCTGGCCCCATGAGGGAAGTCACACCCGAAGAGGGGCAGAAGATGGTGCAGGAGGGGGCGCTCCTCGTGGACGTGCGCGAGGGGCACGAGTACGAGGAGGTCCACGCCGAGGGCGCTCGGCTCATGCCCCTCAGCGAGTTCGAGGCCCGCTCCGGGGAACTGCCGAAAGACCGCCCCCTGGTGATGATCTGCCGCAGCGGGGCCCGCAGCGCCCGCGCCGGGCAGTACCTGCTCGACCACGGGTACACCGACGTGGTGAATCTGGGCGGCGGCACGCTGGCCTGGGCGGAGAACGGTCTGCCCACCGAAGGAGGGAAGGGCTGATGGACGACACGAAGAGCGACACGGCGAACACCAACGTCACCGCACCGGACGCGACCCCGGAGGGCCTGCCCAGCGAGGCGCAGGTTCTCGAAGCCCTCAAGGTCGTCAAGGACCCCGAAATTCCCGTCAACGTCGTGGACCTCGGGCTGATCTACGGGGTGGACATCGGCGAGGGCGGCGTCGTGGAGATCACCATGACCCTCACGAGCGTGGGCTGCCCGGTGCAGGACCTGATCCGCGCCGACGCCGAGATGGCCGTCGGCCGCCTCGACGGGGTGAGCGAGGTCAACGTCGAGTTCGTCTGGACGCCGCCGTGGGGTCCGGACAAGATGACGGAGGACGGCAAGCGCCAGATGCGGATGTTCGGCTTCAGCGTCTAGCCCCGCTTCGTCACGTCGGGAGCTGCCGGGGGCCATCAGGACCTCACTTCACCCTCTTCCAGAAAGAAGGCGATGTCCGTCTCGTAAGCCTCTGGATTCGGGGTATCCGGAACGCTCTTCACGTAGAACTCGGCGGTCACACCGGTGATGCTCAGCCCCCGCCGGAGGGCTTCCTCCACCACGGCGGAGTACGCGGCCCCCGTCTGGTCGTAGGGTCCCACGAAACGCCCGACGAAGGCCCTGCCCCCCCCGAATGTCCTGACCTCAATGCGCCCGTGAGGCTCCGCTCTCCCCGCAACGGGCAGACAGACCTCGACGAGACTGCCTTCGCCACGGTCGTCGTTGTCATGCACGAAGAAGCTCGGGGCGTCACTCTGGTAGCCCCGGGCCTTCATGTACATCGTCAGTTCACGCAGCGCTTCGGGAATGACCTCGTAATGGGGTGGCTGGAGACGTGTGCGGATGCTCAGGGTCTGGCGGGCGGGCAGGTGCTCGACGCGGTAGTCCATAGGGGCCTCCTGAAGCAGGGTGCGCAGGTGCAGCAGCGACCGCTGTCGGTCGTCGATTTCGGCGCTCAGCCGTTGTTCGTGACGAAGCAACACCTCCCTCGCATGGTCGGGACGGTCGAGGATCAGCCGGATGTCGTCGATGGGCAGCCCCAGTTCACGCCAACGGCGGATCCGGACGGCTCGCTCGATCTGGGCGACGCCGTAGGACCGGTAGCCCGTGGATTCGTCGACGGACTCGGGGCACAACAGGCCGATCTCGTCGTAGTACCGCAGGGTTTTCGGGGACAGGCCGGTCAGGACGGCGAAGCGGGAGATGATTAGGCGACCTCGCATCTTCAGGCACGCTAAGCGTTCCAGCGACGGGAGAGTCAAGTCCCCACTCGACCGTGGGGGGACGAGAGCCTGCCAGGGGAACTCGGCGTACCGTGCCCGGTCACCAACACGAGAACAGACGCCCCAGTTCCATGCCGAGGCGTCTGTTCTTGCTGAGCGCTGATCGCTGACGGCTGAAAGCCCTCAGTCGCTCTGGCTGCGCGCGATCCCCAGCACGTTCAGGAGCTGCGCGAGCGCCATCGCGAAGCCCGCGACGTAGGTCAGGGCGGCGGCGGTCAGCACGGCCTTCGCGCCCTGGCTCTCGCGCCCGGCGACGATGCCGCGCCCGTTCAGGTAGGCGAGCGCCCGGCGGCTGGCGTCAAACTCGACGGGCAGGGTGACCAGGTGGAAGAGCAGCGCCCCCGCGAAGAGGATCACCCCGAGCCACAGCAGGCCGGTGAGTTGCAAGAAGACGCCCGCGAGCAGCAGCAGCGGCGCGAGGTTCATGCCCAGGCTCAGCGGCACGGCGAGGCGCCCGCGCAGCACCAGGGCGGGCATCCGCACCTTGTCCTGAACGGCGTGCCCGACCTCGTGGGCGGCGACCGCCAGGGCCGAGACGCTGGGGACGTGGTAATTGGCCTCCGAGAGGTTCACCGTCTTGCGCATGGGGTCGTAGTGATCGGTCAGGTTGCCGGGGACCACGTTGACGGGCACGTGTGAAAGGCCGTTCTCGTCGAGCATCAGGCGGGCCACCTGCGCGCCGGTCATGTTGTGCGTGTTGCGCACGCGCCCCCACTGGCCGTAGGTCCGGCTGAGGTACCCCTGGATCAGCAGCGAGGCGACGAAAATGACGATGATCAGTAGTGTGTACGGGCCGAAGATCATAGCTGGTCTTCCTCCTGACCCGCATCTTAGCGTCCGCCACTCAAGTTTCGTGAGGGTGAGATCAAGGGGATTGAGCTGGGGAGGCCTCAGCCCGCCGTGTCCTGTCGCCGCAGGGCCAAGACGGTGAAGGTCACGGCGGTCCGCTCCTCCTCGGCCAGGTCGAGCTTGACGAAGGCGGGCTGCGCGGTGAGGTCGAGGCCGTCGCCGACGAGGTAGCCGCGCGCAATCGCCAGCGCCTTGACCGCCTGATTCACGGCGGCGGGTCCGATGGCCTGGAGTTCCACCCGGCCCTGCGAACGCAGCAGGGCCGCCACCGCCCCGGCGACCGCATTGGGCCGGGATTTACCGGACACGCGCAGGGTTTCCACGGGTTGGGTTGCCTCCAGGGTCAGACTATTAATGGTTCTAAATGTACTCTCATTTTAAGGGCCCATCAATTCCCAGCCCGTCAGTTAGGGGGGTCCCCCCGTCGGGGGCATCGGCGGGTGGGGGGCTGGGCTGTTGCCGGGGACAGCAACGGGAGGTCACCCAGCGCCGTTCCAGACAGGAAGGAGCAGGATAGACCCATGACCGACCCAGCGCAGCTCATGCTCTCGATTCTGGACGGGGAAGTCGTGGTGTCACAGCTTCCTCCCGGGTCTCCCCTGCCGGGCTGGGCCACCTCCGGGGACCTCTGGGCGGTGGTGGGGGCGCCGGGCGAGATCAGCGTGGTGACGGCGGCGGGGAACGTGCCGAGCCCGCCCCCCGCTGGCCTGCGCGTGGAGGCCGGTTGGGTGGCCTTGCGGCTCCACGGCCCCTTCCCCTTCCACCTCACCGGGATTCTCGCGGCGGTGCTGAACCCCTTGAGGGACGCGGGCGTGGGCATCTTCACCCTGTCCACCTTCGACACCGACTATGTGCTGGTCAAGCGAGAGCGGCTGGCCGAGGCCGTCTCGGCGCTGCGGGCGGCGGGGCACAGGGTCGGGGAGGGCTGACTACCGCGCCTTGAGTTCCGTCCAGATGCGGTCGTAGAGCCGGGTCGTGGTGCCGCGCGGCAGTTCGTTGATGAACTCCACCCGGCCCGAGGAGAAGTCCTCGGCGGTGGGGTTGAACGCCCGTTGCGACCGCAAGAAGGGGTCGAGCAGGGGCTGAGCCTTCGCGTTCGGGTTGCCGTAGTAGGTGTAGTTGCTGATCGCCGCGCTGACCTCGGGGTCGAGGACGAAATCCACGAAGCGGCGGGCGAGGGCCGGATTGGGGCTGCTCCGCAACAGGACGAGGGTGTCGGTGCTGATCGTGGTGCCCTCGCGCGGCAGAAAGACCTTGAGGTTGGGGTCCTCGGCGGCGCCTTGCAACAGGTCACCCACGTAAATCTGGCCGAGATCGATGCTCCCCGCGAGCAGCTTGTTGCGTATCTCGGGGCCGCCGCTGAAGGACTCGAAGCCGCGTTTGGCGACGGTGCGGCGCAGGAGGTCGCGGGCGGCGCGCAGTTCCTCGACTTCGGAGCTGTTGACCGAGTAGCCCAGGGACTTGAGGGCCGCCCCGATCACCTCGCGGGGGTCGTCGAGGAGGGCGAAACGCACCGTGTCCGTGGGGCCGAAGATCAGGCTCCAGCTTTCCTGCGGGGGCGTGTAGCGTTTCGCGTTGAAGGCGAGGCCGGTCGCCGCGTACTGGTAGGGCACGGTGTACGTGTTGCCGGGGTCGAAGTTGGGGTTGAGGAACCCGGCGGCGATGTTGCCGAAGTTCCCCAGCAACTCCTTCCGCATAGGTTGAAGCAATCCAGCCCGCACCATCGTCTGCACCACGTAGTTGCTCGGCGTGGCGAGGTCGTAGGCGGCCCCGCCCCCTTGCAGCTTGGCGAGCATGGCCTCGTTGCTCTCGAAGGTGTCGATGACCACCCGCACGCCCTCGTGCCGCTCGAAGTCCTCCACCACCTCGGGGTCGATGTAGTCCGACCACATGAAGATGCGCAGGGTACGGCCGTCGTTCCGGGCGGTCGGGGTGGAAGTGGCGCCCGTGTCCTCCGGTTCGACGCGGCGACAGGCCGTCAGACAGAGGAGAGCAGCAATGAGGAGGAGCGCCCTCTTCATGCTCGCCCCCGGCGCGGCCTCAGAATCGCGTTCCCGACGAGGATGGCGACCACCGTGAACAGCACGAGCAGGGTACTCAGCGCGTTGATGTCGGGCGTCACGCCGCGCCGCACCGACGTGTAGATCACGACGGGCAGGGTGCGGAAGCCCGAGCCGCTCGTGAAGTAGGTGACCACGAAGTCGTCCAGGCTGAGGGTGAAGGCGAGGAGGGCCCCGGCCAGTACCCCCGGCAGCGCGAGGGGCAGAATCACCCGCAGGAAGGACTGCACGCCGTTCGCCCCCAGGTCGCGCGCCGCCTCCTCCAGCTCCGGGCCGTACCCGGCGAGGCGCGAGCGGACGGTCAGGGCGACGTAGCTGATCTGGAAGGTGACGTGCGCGAGCATCACCGTCCAGAAGCCGTTGTCGAAGGTCCAGCCGGTGAGTTCGAGGCCGCTGCGGACGAGCGCGTAGAACATCAGCAGGCTGACGCCCATCACCACGTCGGGGATCACGATGGGCAGCACGAGCAGGAAGGTGAGCCCTGTGCGGAAGCGGAAGGAGTAGCGCCACAGCCCCAGGCCGACGAGGGTGCCCAGGACCGTGCTGATGACCGTGCTGCTCAGGGCGACGAGGAGCGTGTTCCCCAGCGCCTCCCGCACGTCCGACCGGGCGGCGAGCACCCCGTACCACCGCAGGGTAAAGCCCTCCCACGTCGCCCCGAAGCGAGAGTCGTTGAAGGAAAAGACGATCAGGACGAGGATGGGCAGGTAGAGGAAGGCGAAGACCATCCAGGCCCAGGCGGAAAGGAGGGGGTGAGTGCGCCTGCGGGGCGTCGGGGCCGATACGCCTCCCGCCCGCTGTTCCGTGTCTTCTGCGCGTTGCAGGTCCACTCGCTGAGTCACACCAACTCCTCCAACCCCTTCTGACCCGCCGTCCGCGCGTAGAGCCACAGCCCGAGGAGCACCACGCCCATCAGCAGGAAGCTCAGCGCCGAGCCGTAGGGCCAGTCGCCCGCCTGCCCGAACTGGTTCTGGATGAGGTTGCCGATCAGGGCCGTCTTCGCCCCGCCGAGAATGTCGCTGACGACAAAGGTGCCCAGCGCGGGGATGAAGGTCAGCAGCAGCCCCGCGACGAGGCCGGGGAGCGTCTGCGGGAACACGGCGGCGAAAAAGGCGCGTACCGGGCTTGCCCCGAGGTCCTGCGCCGCCTCCAGGAGTCGCCAGTCCACCTTCTCGGCGCTGGCGTACACGGGCAGCACGAAGAAGGGCAGGAAGGCGTAGACCATCCCCAGAAAGGTGGCGGTGAGACTCGGCACGAGGTCGAAGGGCCGCAGAATCAGAATCCAGGCATAGACCCGGATCAGGAAGTTCGTCCAGAAGGGGATGATCAGCAAGAGCAGCAACAGATTCTTGCGTCGCGCGTCCTGCCGGGCGATGTAGAAGGCGAGGGGGTAGCCCATCAGGACGCAGAGCAGGGTGCTTGCCCCCGCGATCCACAGGCTACGGCCCAGCACCCGCAGGTTGTCCGTCACCCACTCCTGAAAGAGGGCGTCGTACCCGAAGACGCGACCCCAATTCTCCAGCGTCCACGGCGGCCCCACCTGCGCGAGGTCCGTGCGGGTCAGCAGCGAGTACCCCAGCATGACGAGCAGCGGCACGACGAGAAAGGCGACGAGCCAGAGCGTGCCGGGCCCGAGGGTGGCGAGGAAGCGGCGGAGGGTCAGCATGGGGGCCCTTCGGGCGCGTATGGCGTGTCGCTTGTGGCTTGTGGAGCGGAGCGAGGAGGACATGTAAGGGCGCAAGGCTTTCCTTCTACAGGCCACCCGCCATGCGCCACCCGCGCCCTCACCCTTCCTCCAGGATCACCAGGTTCTCCGGCGGCAAGTACAGCGCGACCTCTTCCTCATAGTCGAAGTCCTCGTCCGCGCCGATGTCGGCGTTGAGCTGGAAGACGACGAGGCGCTGGCCGTTGGCCTCCAGCAGGTACTGATTCTCGGCCCCGGTGTACACGATGTCGTCCACGCGGGCGCGTATTTCGTTGCCCTCGGTTTCATCGTCGCGCTCCATCCGCAGCTTCTCGGGGCGGATGCTGAGGGTGACCTCGCGCCCGACGGGGATACCCGCGCCGTAACGCGTCCGCAGGGGGCCGTGGGGCGTCTGGACGACGGCGCCGCCCGGTCCAGCCTCGCGCACCGTGCCGGGGATGAGGTTGCTCTGGCCCAGGAAGTTCGCCACGAAGGCGGTGCGGGGGCGCTCGTACAACTCCTCGGCGCGGCCCAGTTGCTCAATGCGGCCCCGGTTCATGACGGCGATGCGGTCGCTCATCACCAGCGCCTCCTCCTGGTCGTGGGTGACGAAGACGAAGGTGATGCCCAGCGTTTCCTGAAGGTTGGAGAGTTCGACCTGAAGTTCCTTGCGCAGCTTGAGGTCGAGGGCCGAGAGCGGCTCGTCAAGCAGAAGAACCTCCGGCTCGTTCACGATGGCGCGGGCGAGGGCCACCCGTTGCCGCTGCCCGCCGGAAAGCTGGTCGGGGCGGCGGGGGGCGAATTCAGCGATGCGGACGGTCTCCAGCGCGCGGCCCACCCGCTCGCGTACCTGGGCGGGAGGGACACGCTTTTGCCGCAGTCCGAAGGCCACGTTGTCGAACACGGTCATATGCGGGAAGAGCGCATAGCTCTGAAACACGGTGTTGACCGGACGGCGGTGCGGCGGCACGCCCGTCATGTCCCGCCCGCCGATCAGGACGGCCCCCGCGTCGGCGTCCTCGAAGCCCGCCAGGATGCGCAACAGCGTGGTCTTGCCGCAGCCCGAGGGACCGAGCAGGCTGAAGAACTCGCCCCTTCGGATGTCGAGGTCGATGTCGTCCAGCACGCGCGTCTCGCCGCCCGACGGCCCGCGAAAGCTCTTGAACACGTCCACGACGCTGACGGCGGCGTCGGCGGAAAGCTCGCGCGTGCGCTTGCCTTTGAAAACGACCCCGGTTATGGGCGGGCCCTCTGCATAGACATACAGGGGGAATTGTAGGGGAAGGGGACGGGGGTGTGGCGTGCCGGTCTCGACGAGATCAGGGCATTTCCCCCGACTGATCCCGCCCGTGCCATGCTGTCCCCATGTGGGGTGGGCAAGTCTGAAGTCGGTTCCCGTGCGGAGCTGGCGGGCACCGGAGTGCGGCGGGCTCGACCTGCTGCACGGCACCTTCACCACCCACGCCTTCTCCCGGCACACGCACGAGACGTACAGCATCGGCCTGCTGGGGCACGGGGCGATGGCCTTCGCGTGTCGGGGCGGAATGCACACCCTGCACCCGGGAATGATCGGCGTGATCCACCCGGACGAGGTGCACACCGGGCACGCGGCGGGCGAGGACGGCTGGACCTACCGCAACCTGCACCCGGACGCGGCGCTCCTTGAGGGCGTCCTGGCCGAACTCGGCGAGCGCCGCCCATTCCTGCCCCGGCTGCCCGTCGTGATCGACGATGCGCCCCTCGCCCACGCCCTCGTCACCGCGCACCGGGCCTTCGAGGAGCCCGCCTCCAGCCTGGCGCGGGAATCGCTGCTGCACGGCGCGCTGGGGAGCCTGATCACCCGCCATGCCCAGCGTTCTCCGAACCCTCCCAACCCCGGGCGGGAACACACCGCGCTGGGCCGCGTCCGGGCCGTGCTGGAGGACGAGTACGCGCGCAACGTCACCCTGGACGAACTCGCGCGGCTCGCGGGGCTGAACGCCTTCACCCTGCTGCGCGCCTTTCGCCGGGCCTACGGGCTGCCGCCGCACGCCTACCAGCTCCAGGTGCGGTTGCGGCACGCCCGTCGTCTGTTGCGGGAGGGTGAGACGCCCGCGCAGGCCGCTCTCCACACGGGTTTCGCCGACCAGAGCCACCTCGGCAGGCACTTCCGGCGCACCTTCGGCGTCACGCCCGACGGGTACCGCCGGGGGGCGTCAAGAACGTTCTAGACCCGGCAGGAGGCGCCGACCTAGCGTTTCCCCGTGCTGCGCTCCACCCCCTTTGCGGTGAATCCGCCCGTCCTCGCCCGGCTGCAACTCACCTTCGCCATGCTGCTCGCGGGCAGTTCCGTCGTCTTCAGCAAGGTGGTGGCGGCGGCCCTGCCCGCCTTCCTCGCCAACGCCCTGATCCTGCTGCTCGCCTCGGCGGTGCTGCTCGGGCTGACGTGGCGGCTGGAGGGCGGGCTGCGGGTGCCGCGTGAAGCCTGGCGTCCGCTCGCGCTGCAAGCCCTGTGCGGCGTCGTGCTGTTCCGGGTGTTCCTGTTCTACGGCCTGCCCCTCACCTCCGCCGCCTCGGCGGGCATCCTGACGAGCGCCACGCCCGCCGTGACCGCGCTGCTCGCGTGGCTCGTGCTGCGTGAGCGGCTGGGTCCGCGTGGGGTGCTCGGCGTGCTCCTCACCGTCCTGGGCGTCCTCGTGCTGACGGTGCCGGGCGCGTCGGGCGGTGTGGGCAGCCGTCCGGTGCTCGGGAACCTGCTCGTCCTCGGCGCGGTGGTGGGGGAAGCCCTCTGGAACGTCCTGAGCAGGCTCTCGGTGGCCCGGCTGAGCCCGCTCACGGCGACCACCCTCGTCACCCTGCTCGCCCTGGGGATGTTCCTTCCCCTGGCCGTTCCGCAGGCGGTGGCGTTCGACTTCTCCACCCTGAGCCTCACGGAAGTGTCGGCCCTCGTGTACTACGCCCTGGGTGCGACCGTCCTGGCGTACCTGCTGTGGTTCGCGGGCGTGCGGCGGGTGGGGGCGGGCACGGCGGCGGTCTTCACCGGCTGGCTGCCCGTGAGTGCCGTGGCCTGCTCGGCCCTGATTTTGAATGAACCGCTGACCGCCTGGCACGGGCTGGGGCTGGGCTGCGTCCTCTGCGCCACCCTGGTCTTCGCGCGCAGGTGAGGGAGGGAGTCAAGGATGCTGGAGATTGAGGTCACTGACCGCTGGCACACCACCTTTCCCGGGGCGCACGTCGGCGTCCTGCTGATCGGCGGGGTGGACAATTCCGCCCCCGCGCCTGCCCTCGACCGGCGCAAGAGGGAGGTCGAGGCGCGGCTGCGTGAACAGTTCGGGGGCCTCTCGCGGGCGGAATTGCTGGAGTTGGAGGTTTTGAAAGCCTACCGGGACTACTACCGGAAGTTCGACCAGACCTACCACGTCCAGCTTCAACTGGAGTCGGTGGTCCACAGGGGGAAGGCGCTGCCCACCGTCAGCCCCCTCGTGGACGCGAGCTTCGTCGCCGAGCTGGAAACGCTCGTCCTGACCGCCAGCCACGACGCGGACCGGCTGGAGGCGCCCGTGACCATCGACGCCACGCGGGGCGGCAAGGCGTTCACCCAGATGAGCGGGAAGGTCCGGTCCCTCAAACCGGGGGACATGATGATGGGCGACGGCAGGGGGGTGGTCTGCACCATCCTCTCCGGGCAGGACGCGCGGACGCCCGTTTCCCCGGGGACCCGCCGCGCCCTGTACGTGACCTACGCTCCGGCAGGCGTTCCCGAAGCAACGATTTGGCGGCAACTCGACGCCATCCGCGAGAACGTCCTGCTCTTCGCGCCGCACGCCGGGGTGGAGCTGGTCGATGTCTACGCCTCACCCCGGCCAGGCCCCGCGCTCCAGTAGGCCCAGGACGAGCGCGCCGATATTCCAGGCGTCATCTTCTCCCTGGTGGTGGCGGCCTTCGAGGGGCAGGTCCGCGTATTCGAGGGCCTCGGCCATTCCGAGCCGTTTGGGAAGGCCGTTCGTGCGGGAGAACTCGGTCTTCACGTTGGTATGGCGGGCGCTGAAGGGGTACGGGACGCCCGAGGCGCGGCACTGGCGCTCGAACTGCTTGCGGTCGTAGTCGCCCCAACTGGTCCAGGGACGCGAGCCCGCCTAGTGTTCCCCTTCGAGGACGCGGCAGGCTTCGGCGAAAGAGAGCCCGTCCCGCACATCCTCGGGGGTCCATCCGGTGAGCCGTGTGCAGAACTCGCTGACCTCCGAACGTTCGGGCCGGACGAGGAGGCGGTGGCGCCCGACCCGCTGCCGGGTCACCGTGTCCACGACGCACAGCCCGACCTCGATGATCTCGTTCACCTGACCGGGCGGCGGCGCACCCTCCCAGCAGGTCGCCTCCACGTCGATGACGTTCAGGTAGCGGCCAAAATTTTCCACGGAGGCAAGCTACCGTCCGGGCTTCCCCGCGACATCCGTCAAACAGCCGACCTCACAGCGTCAGAATCTCGTGCCCTTTCTGCGTCACCACGACCGTGTGCTCGAACTGAGCGCTGGGCAACTTGTCGGCGGTGATGACCGTCCAGCCGTCGGGGAGCAGGCGGGTGTCGGGCGTGCCGAGGTTGATCATGGGCTCGACGGTGAAGACCATGCCGGGCTGGAGCTTGAGGCCGGTGTACCTCGCCCCCCAGTGGTAGATGGTGGGTTCCTCGTGCAGCCGCCTGCCGATGCCGTGTCCGGTGTACTCCTTGACCACCCCGTAGCCGCGCGACTCGGCCAGCGTTTGGATCGCGTGGCCGATGTCACCCGTGCGGTTGCCGGGCCGGACGACCTCCAGCGCCGCCGAGAGGCACTGGCGGGTGGTCTCGACCAGCCCCTGCACCTCGGGCGAGACCTTGCCCACCGTGTACGTGTAGCAGGCGTCACCGTACACGCCGCCGAGCAGGACGCCGATGTCCACGCCGATGATGTCGCCTTCCCTGAGTTCCCGGCTGCCGGGGATGCCATGGCAGATGACCTCGTTGACGGAGGCGCAGATCGTGGCGGGAAAGGGGTTGGTGCGCGGGCCATAGCCCAGGTAGGCGGGGACGGCACCGGCCTGGCGGATATGTTCTTCGGCGATACGGTCGAGTTCGGCGAGGGTGACGCCGGGCTTGACGAAGGGGTCGAGGAGGCGGAAGGTCTCGGCCACGAGCGCCCCCGCGCGGCGCATGGCTTCGATCTCGCGGGCGGACTTGAGGGCGACGCGGCTCATGAGGAAAAAGGCTAGCACGGGGCCCGCGGGCGAAAGGGGAGCCCTTCCACGGGCCGCCCCGTCCCTGCCAGGCGAACGGCAGGCCCTTCCCGACCGGCAGCTTAAGACCGCCGACACGGGAGCCCCCGGGCCGCACGTTAGCCTGCCTGCCATGACGGCTCCGACTCCCCCGGTCCTTTCTCCAGCCCAGCGGCGGGCGCGGCAGCTCGCCACGACCGGCCTCGTCCTCGGCGTCTTCCTCGCCGCGCTGGAGGCGAGCGTGGTCGCGGCGGCGATGCCCAGCGTGATCGCCGACCTCGGCGGGCAGCGGATGTACGCCCTGCCCTTCGCGGTCTACCTCCTGACGAGCACGGTGAGCAGCCCGCTGTGGGGCCGCGCGTCGGACGTGGTGGGGAGGCGGCGGCTGTACCTCGCGGGCGTGGTGATCTTCCTGCTCGGAAGCGCCCTGTGCGGCCTCGCGCAGAACATGGAGTGGCTGGTGGCGGCGCGGGCGCTTCAGGGACTCGGGGCGGGGGCGGTGCTGCCCCTCACCCTAACCATCATCGGGGAGACGTACTCGCTCGCCGAGCGCGGGCGGGTGCAGGCCTTCATCAGCGGCGTATGGGGCGTCTCGGGGCTCGTCGGGCCGCTGCTCGGCGGGTGGCTGACCGACACGCTCTCGTGGCGCTGGACCTTCTACGCCTCGCTGCCCTTCGGGGTCGCGGCCCTCCTGATCGCGTGGCGGCATCTGCGCGAGACGGCCACGCCGCGCCCCGCCCGGCTCGACTGGACGGGAGCGGCGCTCTTCACGCTGGGGAGCGGGCTGCTCGTCTGGGGCCTGGAGGGGCGGCTGTGGGCGATGGTCGGGCTGGGCCTGCTGATCCTGGTCGCCGCCGTGGGGCTGGAGCGGCGTCACCCCGATCCCCTCCTGCCGATGCGGTCGCTGCGGGAGCGGGTGCCGCGGGTGGCCTTCGCGGGCAACGCGCTCGGGGGTGGGGCCTACTTCGGCGTCATCGCCTACCTGCCGCTGTACGCGCAGGGGGTCGGTGGGGGCGGGGCGACCGGGGCGGGGGCGATCCTCACGCCCATGCTCGTCGGGTGGACCCTGAGCGCGATGCTCAGCGCGCGGCTGCTCACGCGCGTGCCCCTCGCCCGGCTCTCGCAACTGGGCTTCGCGGTATTGACGGTGATGTTCGCGGCGCTGACCTTCGCGGTCCACTCGCCGCTGTGGGTCACGTCCGCGCTGGGCTTCGTGGTCGGGGTGGGGATGGGCTTCGCGATGCTCAGCCTGCTCCTCTCCGCGCAGGAACGGGCCACCCGGGGCGAACTGGGCGCCGTGACGAGCGGGGTGCTCTTCGCCCGGCAGATGGGCGGCGCGCTGGGCGTGGCGGTGATGGCCCTGCTGATCGGCCCCGCCGCGATCAAGTCCGGGGGTGTGGCGCTCGCCGAGGGGCTGGGGCGGGCGTACCTCCTCGCGCTGGGGCTGGTCGCCGTCGGACTCGTGCTGAGCCTGACGCTGCCCAGGACCGGGGTCCGGAAGGCGGGCGAGGGCGCGCCTCAGCCGCAGCCGGAGGTGTCGTCGGACTGAGGAAGGATCAGGACCCGGCGGTGAACCGTTGCCGCTCGTGGCGGGGCGTTTCGAGTTCGTCGAGCAGGGCGACGGCGTAGTCCTCGGCGCTGATGTGGCTTTCTCCGGCGTCGTTGAAGACAGGTTCGTCGAGGCCCAGGCGGTAGCGCCCCGTCCGCTCGCCGGGCGCGATGACGATGGCGGGGCTGAAGTACGTCCAGTTCACGTCGTCCACCCCGCGCAGGAGGTCGAGAGCGTCGGCAGCTTGCAGCGCCTCGGGCTTGTAGGCGTCGGGAAAGCCGGGCGTGTCCACCAGCCGGACGCCGGGCGCGGCGAAGAGGCTGCCCGCCCCACCGACGAACAGGACGCGGACGCCCGTGCCCCGCACCGCGCCCAGGATGCTCCGGTACGTGTCCACGAGTTTCGGCGCCTCCGGGTCGGTGCGGCTGGGCCCCAGCGCGACGACGAGGGCGTCCTGACCCGCGAGGGCCGCGCGCAGGGCCTGGGTGTCGTTCGCGTCCAGGCGCGTCTCCCCGTGTCGGGAGGCGGAGGTGACGTGGTGGCCGCGCGACTGCGCCTCGGCCAGGATGCGGGAACCGACCATGCCGGTGCCGCCGATCAGCAGGATATTCATGGGTGGACCTCCAAGAGAGACGTGTAGACGAAGGGCTTACAGGTTGGGGACGAGAGAACGACGCTCACCCGGCGCGGGAGAGCACCCGGGCCGTCACGTCCGCGACCGTGCGGGCGGCGAGGGACCGCTCGAAGGCGGCCTGGACGTCCTCGAACACGTCCTCCAGGGCGGCCTGGATGCCCGAGCCGACCGGGCAGGACGGGTTGGGGCGGGCGTGCAGGCCGAGCAGGGCGTCCCCGTCCTCGGCGGCGCGGTACACGTCGAGCAGCGTGATGTCGGAGGTGGGGCGGGTCAGCCGCAGCCCCGCCTTGCCCCGGCGCGTCTCGACCAGCCCGGCAGCACGCAGGCGGGACGTAACCTGCCGCACCACGACCGGGTGAACCCCCAGGCTGCCCGCCAGCCACTCGCTCGAAGGCGCCACGTCGGGATTCGCCCCCACCAGCGTGAGGAGGTGGACGGCCATCGCCGTGCGCGTGCTGAGTTTGCCCGTGGGAGCGCCCACCGTCGTCATCTCGTCACCAACCTGTAATCAGGGTACTTACAACCATCGCGGCCGTCAAGCGCCCCCCGTTCGGACCTGGCCCCTACCCGTCCAGCGCCGTGAGCACCGCGTCCACGATGCGCTCGCCGTACGCCTCGATGCGCTTCTCGCCCAGGCCGGGCAGACCGCGCAGGTCCTCCACGGTGCGGGGTTGCCTCGCGGCGATGGCCTCCAGGGTCGCATTCGGGAAGATCACGAAGGCGCTGTGGCCCGTCTCGCGGCTGAGTTCGCGGCGCAGCTCGCGCAGGGTCTCGGCGACCTCGGGGTTGGGGGAGGCGGGTGGCGTGTCGCTTGTGGCTTGTGGAGTGGGGGCTAGGAGCGGAGCCGGTCGAGGTTCGGGCTGGGGACGGGCTGCCGGGCGTGTGTCGTTCGTGACGGACGGAGAGAAGAGCGCGGTGGGGCGGACCTCCCGCTCCGGGCGGGACGTTCTGGGCGAGGGGCTGACCTGAAGGCTCCCCCGCAGGACGCCGAGGACCGCCGAATTGTCCACCGTCCCCCGCTCGGCGCCCGTCTGCTGGCGGCTGACCGCTGAGGGCTGACGGCCCCCCGACTGCCCCCGCACCACCTCCAACACCTCCGCCCCGTAGGCTTCCAGCTTACGGGCACCGACACCGCTCACGCTGCCCAGGGTATTCAGGCTGCCCGGGCGCAGTTCGGCGATGGTCTTCAGGGTCGAGTCGGCGAAGATGACGTAGGGGGGCACGCCCTGCTCGCGCGCCCTGGTGAGCCGCCACTCGCGCAGGGCCTCGAAGAGGGGGCGGTCCTGGGCGTCTACCGGGGCGCCTCCCTTGCGGGCGGAGCGGTCGCGTTCGCGCCGGGCGGGCTTGGGAACCAGCGTCTCCTCGCGGAGCTGGAGAGTCGCCTCACCCCTCAAAAGTGCCCGGGACTTCGGCGTCGTACTCAACCCGTGGTGCTCGCCCGCCGTGAGGTAGCCGAGGCTGACGAGCTGCCGCAACAGGCCGCGCCACGTCTTCTCGTCGTGTTCGCGCCCCACGCCGAAGGTGGGCAGGGTGTGGTGGCCCATCGCGCGGACCTTCTCGGTGTCGCGGCCCAGCAGCACGTCCGTCAAATGCGCCGAGCCGAAGCGGTTCCCGGTCCGCACCGCCGCCGAGAGGGCCATCTGCGCCTCGCGGGTGGCGTCGCGCACGCGGGGCGGGTTGAGGCACACGTCGCAGTTGCCGCACGGGGCCTCCAGCGTCTCCCCGAAGTACGACAGGAGCACCTGGCGGCGGCAGGTCGCGGCCTCGCAATAGGTCAGCAGGGCGTCGAGCTTGGCGGCCTCCACCCGCTTGACCTCGGGCGGCGCGAGGCTCTGATCGAGCATCCGCCTGACGTTCACCACGTCGGTCAGGCCGTAGACCATCCAGGCGGTGCTCGGCAGCCCGTCGCGCCCGGCGCGGCCCGTCTCCTGGTAGTAGCCCTCCATGCTCTTGGGCAGGTCGAGGTGGGCCACGAAGCGCACGTTCGGCTTGTCGATCCCCATGCCGAAGGCGACGGTGGCGACCACGATCAGCCCCTCCTCGTTCAGGAAGCGGTCTTGCGCGAGGTTGCGCTCCCGCGGGGAAAGGCCCGCGTGGTAAGGCAGCGCGTCAATGCCCTGCGCCTGGAGCCACTTCGCCGTCTCCTCCACCGACTTGCGCGAGAGGCAGTACACGATGCCCGCGTCGCCCTCGTGCTCGGCGCGGATGAAGTCGAGGAGCTGTGTCTTGGGGCCTTCCTTGTTCGCCACCCGGTACTGGATGTTGGGGCGGTCGAAGGAGGAGACGAACTGGGGAGCGCCCTCCAGGCCGAGCACCCGCAGGATGTCGGCCCGGGTCCGCTCGTCGGCGGTGGCGGTGAGGGCCACCCGGGGAAGATGGGGAAACCGCTGCGGCAGCACGCCCAGTTGCCCGTACTCGGGCCGGAAGTCGTGCCCCCACTGGGAGACGCAGTGCGCCTCGTCGATGGCGAACAGCGCCACGGGCGAGCGGGCGAGCAGGTCGAGGGTGCGGTCGAGCAGCAGCCGCTCGGGCGCCACGTACAGCAGGTCGAGGTCCCCGGCGACCAGCGCCGCCTCCACCTCCCGCACCCCCTCCGCCTGAAGGGTGGAGTTCAGGAAGGCCGCCCGCACCCCGACCTGCCGCAGCGCGTCCACCTGATCTTTCATCAGCGCGATCAGGGGAGAGACGACCAGACCGACGCCGGGCCGCAGCAGCGAGGGCACCTGGTAGCACAGGCTCTTGCCGCCGCCCGTGGGCATCAGGACCAGAGCGTTGCCCCCCTCCGTCACCGTCCGCACGATGTCGGCCTGCACGCCCCGGAAGGCGTCGTAGCCCCAGACGCTTTTCAGAATCTGGAGGGCGCGCTGGTCGGTGGAGGGGGCGGGGGCGGCGGTCATCGGGAGCAGGATAGCGCGGTTACGCTGGCGGCGTAATCGGTGGACTCCCACCCCCAGAGGGTGGGCCCCGGACGGTGGGTCAGCGCCCGGGCAGCTTGGCGACGAGTTCGCCGGACGAGAGCCAGGTCGTCGCCGCGTCGGTGGTGAGGGCCATGCGGCCGCTCGCGCTGACGCCGCCGAGGCCGTAGCTCGCGTTCACGACGATACCGACGACGTTCCAGCCCGCCCGCGCCGAAACGTCCACCGTGACGGGGGCGGACGCCGCGCCGATCAGGGCGCCACAGTTCAGGGTGCCGGTGAGGCGGGTGGCCCGGTCGGCGTAGAGCCACGCGCGGGCGAGCAGGGTCGCCTTGGGGGGCACGTAGGCGACGCTGAGGTCGGCGGCGAGGACCTCCCGCGTCCCCGCCGTGTCCCGCGCGGTCAGGGTGCCGAAGGCGTAGCCCCGCGCCGAAGGGTCGCCGCTCGTGACCGTGCCGGTGCAGCCCACCTCGGAGATCGCCGCCGGGACGCTCCGGGTCAGGCCCTCCAGCGCCGGGGCGGCCGGCAGCGTCAGGGTAAAGGTGCCCTCGGCCGCCACGTCCGCCTGGGCGAGCGCGGCGCCCGAGGGGCCGGGGAGGGTCACCGTGCCGGGGCCGGTCCAGGTGCTCACGGTGCCCCGGATCGTCGTGGCGGGGGGCTGGTCGTCGGGGGCGGCGGGCAGGCCGGCCGACCCGCAGGCGGTGAGGGCGAGGGCGGCGCTGGCGAGCAGGGCATGGCGCGGCTGGAGGGTCATAGGTCCCTCAGTCTAGGAAGGCGGGGGGGGGCGCGTCTGCACGGGAGTTCCCAAAGGTTCCGGTGCCCGCTCAGCCCCGCACGTCCACGACCGTGCGCCCGCGCACCCGGCCCGCCAGAATCTCCTCCGCGAGGGCGGGCACGTCGCCCAGGGGCCGCACCTGGGTCACCTCCGCGAGCCGCTCGGCGGGCAGGTCGCGGGCGAGGCGGGTCCAGGCGGCCCGGCGGCGCTCCTGCGGGCAGTTCACCGAGTCGATGCCGAGGAGGTTCACCCCGCGCAGGATGAAGGGGAAGACGGTGGTCGGCAGCGAACTCCCCCCCGCCAGCCCGCACGCCGCGACCGAGCCGTGCGCCCGGGTGCTGGCGATCGCGCCCGCCAGCGTGTCCCCGCCCACGCTGTCCACCACGCCCGCCCAGCGTTCCTTTTCGAGGGGACGCTTCGGGGCGGGCAATTCGTCGCGGCCGATCACGTTCGCCGCGCCAAGGGAGCGCAGGTAGGCTTCCTCCTCGCGCCGCCCGGTGCTCGCCGTGACCGTGTGGCCCGCCGCCGCGAGGAGGGCGACCGCCGTGCTGCCGACGCCCCCCGCCGCGCCGGTCACGAGGACCTCACCGCCCCCCGCCGTGACCCCGTGTTCCTCCAGGCTCAACACCGCCAGCATCGCCGTGAAGCCCGCCGTGCCGACGCTCATGGCCCACCCGGGGGTGGTGCCGTCGGGGAGGGGGACGAGCCATTCCGAGCGGACCCGCGCGTACTCGGCATAGCCGCCGTCCTGCCGCTCGCCGATACCCCGGCCCGTCAGGACCACCGCGTCGCCGGGCCGGTAGGCGCCCGTCTCGTCGCTCACCACCGTCCCGGCGAGGTCGATGCCGGGGGTCATCGGGTAGGTCTTCAGGACGCCGGGTCTGCCCGCGACGGCGAGGCCGTCTTTGTAGTTGAGGCTGGAGTGCGTGACCCGCACCACCGTGTCCCCGGCGGGGAGGTCGGCGGGCGTGAGCGTCTGGAACTCGGCGCGGAAGCCCGCGTCGTCCCTCACGGCGCGCAGGGCACGGAACGTCTCGGGCAGGGTGGGCTGGGTCATGGGGGCAAACCTCCTCGGGGGTGGGGGCGGGGGGGGTGGATGCCGGACAAGCCTACCCTGCGGGGGCAAGAGGACGGCGTTACCGGGGGGGTACGGGCACCGGCCCCGGAAGGTGGGGGAAGCTCTGGCGGGGAGCGGCCCGCTGTGGAACACTGGGAGGACCCGGGAGCCCTGCCACGCGGACGCAACCCACACGGAGGGCAGGGCCGAAGCGGAGGACACGATGAACGCGCAGTCGTCTCAGGCTCCGGCGGGGGGCCGCTCGCCCCTGGAGCGCGATCTGGCCTCGCTGCCCACCGGACAGCGCAAGTTCCTGCTCCTGGTGGTCGGCGTCACCCGCGGGCTGTTCGTGGTGCTCTGGCCCCTGCTGTGGGCCGCGTGGTTCCTGCGCCGCTATGGGGCGGCCCTCCGGGGCGGGCGGTGGCCGGTCGCTTTCCCCGCCGGGCCCACGGAGGAGGACCCCGCGCCCGACTGGACGCTGCTGGAGGTGCCGGGGTGTCCGCTCTACGTCGTGGGCGCGGGGGTGGCGCTCGTCCTGGGGATCGTCTCGGCGGTCGGCATGTGCTTCTGGCCGCTGATCGCCGGGCTGTGGGTCATCCAGGCCCTGCCCGCCGCCGCCGACCGGGGGTCCGGGGCCGCCCTGCTCGTCGCGCTCGGGGGGTTGGGCGCAGCGGGGCTGGAGGCCGCCATGCTCACCATCTACCGGCGCTACGTCCGCGACGGGCTGGCCGGAAGGTAGGGCGGGCCGGGGGAGGCCGGCGCGGTTACAGCGCGTCCTCGAACTCGGTGACGGCGAAGGCGAGGGCGTCCGTCGTGGTGGCCTGGTAGCCCGCCCAGGCGAGCCACAGGGCGTACAGGGCGTGTTCGGCCCGCCCCAGGGCGGCCTGCACCTCGGGCGTGGGCTCGTCCCCGGCGGCGGCGAGGAGGACGGTGAGGCTCAGCTTCGCGTTCAGGTAGCGGGCCTGCTCGGCGCCCGTGCCGTCGTAGACGTAGACGACCTCCTCCCAGCTCGGGGAGAAGTCCTGCCACACCAGCCGGGTCACCGCCGGGTGGCTGCCGATGCACAGCCGCTCGGCCGGGAAGCCCTCCGGCGTCTGGAGGTCCTGCTCCTGGCAGTACCGGGCCGCCAGACCGCTGACATCACGGTCCACGGCGTCCTGAAAGCGGGCCTGGATGACGCTGCGGGCGGAGTCGCGCGAGTCCTTGGACATAGTATGGAGATTATATTCTGTTTTGTGCGAAATGTGGCGGGGGCGGGCGGCCCGAACTGTCCCCGGTCCCATAGGCGGGGGAGGGAGCGGGGCGCTACCCTGCGCGGGTGACCGGGACCCTCTCTCCCACCCTGCCGGACGTGACCGACCGGGCCGTGCGGGCCATCCGCGAGCACGCCCCGGAGTGCGAGGCCGCGCAGGACGTGACCCCGGGGGCGGCCTCGGCCCTGCGGGGAAGCGGGTATACCCGGCTGTCCTTGCCCCGGGAACGCGGCGGGCTGGGCGCGGGCCTGGAGGAATACGCGGCGGCGCAGACGCGGCTCGGGGAGGCGAACGCGGCGCTCGCGCTCGTGCTGGCGATGCACACGCACGTGGTGGGCTCGGCCTTTCAGGGGGGCACGTTGCCCGAGCCCATGCTGGCGGCCCTCGCGCGGGCGAGCCTGGAGGGCCAGCTCGTGAACGCCCTGGCGAGCGAGCCCGAACTCGGCAGCCCCTCGCGCGGGGGCCTGCCGCGCACCGCCGTCACCCCCGACGGCCCGGGCGGCTGGCTCCTCACGGGCCGCAAGACCTGGGCGACGGGGGCCCGGGCGCTGGGCCTCGCGGTCGTGAGCGCCGCCACGCCGGAGGGGACGGTCGCCCGGGTCCTCGTGCCGATGGACGCGCCCGGCGTGCGGATCGAGGCCACCTGGGAAGGCTCGCTCGCGCTGCGGGGCACCGGGAGCCACGATGTGGTGTTCGACGGGGTGCCCGTGTCCGGCGAGCACCTCGCCCCGCCCGGCCCGGCGCACCCGGCCTCCAGCGCGTGGTTCTGGACGGCCATTGCGGCGACGTACCTGGGGGTGGGCTTCGCGGCGCTGCACGCCCTGACGGACTACGCGCGCCAGAGGGTGCCCACCGCCCTGGGCGCCCCCATCGCCACCCTGCCCCGGGTGCAGGAGAACGTGGGACGCATCGCCACCGACCTCTCGGCCGCCCGCGCCCTCCTGCTGGAGGCGGCCCGGGCCTGGGACCGTCAGCCCGGCGCGGACGCGGTGCCCGGCCTGGCCGCCGCGAAGGCGCACGCGACCAACGCCGCCGTCAGTGCGACCGACCTCGCCGTGCGGGTGGCGGGGGGCGCGGCCCTGACGCCTGCCCTGACACTGGAGCGGCTGCTGCGCGACGCCCGCGCCGGGCTGACCCACCCCCCGGCGGACGAGGTAAGCTACGCCAGCCTGGGGGCGGCGCGGCTGGGGGTGGAGGCGCGGCGCTGAGGACTCCGGCCCGCCTCCCCTCCTGAGACCCCACATGCGCCTGTTGCCCCGCCACTCCCCGCCCGCCCACCTGGGGCGGCTGGCGTTCTCGGCCGTGGCGGGCTTCCTCCTCGCCCTCGTGCTGGCGCGCGGGGCCGTGAGCGTGGTGCTGGCGGTCGTGCCGCCGGGGCAGCCGTACGTGCGGGCGGTGGTCGGCACCCTCGCCGCGCTGGGGAGCGTGGTGCTGAGTTTCGGGCTGGCGGGGGCGCTGTCGGCGCGGGCGCTGCCGCTCGCCCGGCTGGGCCTCACGCGGGGGCAGGCACGGGCGCGGGCGGGCGTGGCGGCGGGGGCGACGGCGGGGCTGCTCGTCGTGCCGGTCGGCGGGCTGATGGGGCTGGCGGGGGTGTACCGGGGCGGGGTGGTCGGGGACGCGCTGGGCGGCTCGCAGCTCGCCCTGCTCGCCCTCGTGCTGTGCGCGCTCTACGGATTGATCTCGGGGGCGGTGCTCGGGCTGCTCACCCTGCGGGCGGGGCTGGCGTGGCGGCCCGCCCTGGGGGGCCTCGTCGGCTTCGGGGGGGTGGGGGCGCTCGGCGGGGCGCTGCTGGGCTGGGTGGGCGTGCCCGACGTGCTCGCGGGGGGCGGCTGGGCGCTCCTGGGGGTGCTCGCCGTCTTCGTGGTCACCTCGCAGGTCGTGGGGGACAGCGCCGTCGCGGCCGGGATCGACGCGGCGGCGGACAGCTCGCGGCACGACGCGGCGGACGAGCGGCAGGTCAAGCTCACGCTCGCGGCCCTCGGGCTCGCGCTGCTGGGGGTGTGGGGCCTGGGCGAGCGCGCGGTGACCTTCGTCCAGACGCGCCCGGCGCGCGCCGACCCCCTCGCCGTGCCCGCCGCCTCCGGGTTGAGTTGCGCGGCACCGACGGACTCCCTCGAACTCGCCGTGTGGCGGGTCACCACGCGGGGCAATCGGCCCGACCTCTCGTGCGGGAACGTCTTCCTGGGCTTCCTGCACACGCCGAACCCCGACCCGGCCTTCAGCGCGCAGCCGCCCACCCCGCACGGCGGCTTCGACGGCCTCGCCGCGCAGATCGCGGGGGCGCGCAGGGAAGTGCTCTACGCGGTGATGGAGTGGGCGGACGACCCCCGGCAGGGGCCGGGCGCGGTGCTGGCGCGCGGAGTGGCCGGGCTGTACGGGCGGGTGAGGGCGGACCCGGCGGCCTACCGGGGCGGGGTGACGGTGCGGGTGGCACTGGGGAACTTCCCGCAGGCGGCCAACCTGGAGTGGGGCTCGCAGGTGTACGCGGCGACGCGCGACCTCCTCGCGGCGGGGGCGCCCCTGCGCGACGACCGGGTGGGCTGGCGGGTGGAGGTCGCCAACTACGCGGGCACTTTCCCTCACAGCCACGCCAAGCTGCTCGTGACGGACGGGACGGACCTCACTGTGACGGGCTTCAACGTGGGGCCGGTCCACCTGCCGTCGGGGCCGACGCGGGGCCACGGCGGCGACGTGCGCGACCTCGGCCTGCGCTTTCGCGGCCCGGTGGCGCGCGACGGCCTGAACGTCTTCGACGACCTGTGGACCCGCAGCCTCGTGCTGGAGTGCTCGCCGGGCGTGACGGCGCGGAGCGTCCGCTCCTCCTGCCGGAGCGGGGGACCGGGCGAGCCCACCCACCCGCAGGGCACCGCCCGTTTCCCGCTGACCCGCGCCGGGGACGTGCGCGCCTTCAGCCTCTACCGCCGCGAGGGCTTCGGGATGGCGGACGACGCCCTCGTCGCGCTGCTGGACGCCTCGCGGGAGAGCGTGGACCTCATGCACGTCAGCTTCAGCATGAACGTGCGGTGCAACCTCGCCCTGCTCAACCCCCGGCTGTGTCCCCCAGGTGACGCCCTGCCGTGGATGCGGGCCCTCGTCCGCGCCGCCGAACGGGGCGTGACCCTGCGCGCCCTGCTGTACGAGCACGGCTTCCTGGGGCTGGAAAACCGGGTGGGCCTCGCCGCCCTGCGCCGCGAGCTGCGGGCGCGTGGGCTGGAAGGCCGCCTCCAGGCCCGCTGGTTCCGGGGCGGCCTGCACGCCAAGACCATGCTGGTGGACGGGCGGATGCTCACGGTGGGCAGCCAGAACCTGCACTACTCCTCGTGGACCCCGCGCGGCCTGAACGAGTACACCGTCGCCACCACCGCGCCGGAGGCCGCGCGGGGGTACGCCCGCGAGTTCGCCTTCCTGTGGGGGCAAGCCCGTCCCGCCGAGTTGCCGGGGTGGCTGGAGATGGAGGGGCAGGCGAATTGAGGAAGCGCCCGGCCCGCCAGCGTCTAAACTTTGGGAATCAAGGATTGGGCATGGTGCCCGCGCCGCATGAAAATGTAAGCTGGATCGGACCCTTGCTGAGGGGCTTGTGGGGGGGCGTGCCGGAGAAGACGGTGTATTTTGAGAGTGTGTTCCCCACGGGTGTGGGGATGGACCGTTCCGGGTACTCCTTCCGCCAGTCGTTGATCTGTGTTCCCCACGGGTGTGGGGATGGACCGTCAAGCGCGAGCTGGAGCGGCAGCGGGAGGTGGTGTTCCCCACGGGTGTGGGGATGGACCGGCGGCCTTCCCACCCTCTGCCTGTTCCGGGATGTGTTCCCCACGGGTGTGGGGATGGACCGTTGGGCGGCGAGTTGCTGCTGCCGCGAGAAGAGTGTTCCCCACGGGTGTGGGGATGGACCGTCGCGGGCGATGGACCGCAGCTCGGGCATCAAGTGTTCCCCACGGGTGTGGGGATGGACCGTGGCCCTCCTGAGCCCGAACATCGCGCTGGCGGTGTTCCCCACGGGTGTGGGGATGGACCGCGCGGGCAACGGCGCCGTGTACTACACGCCTGGTGTTCCCCACGGGTGTGGGGATGGACCGGTGGCCGAGCGGAACGGGAGGCGCCAGATCATGTGTTCCCCACGGGTGTGGGGATGGACCGATCATGCCGTTGCAGGATCGGGGCTTTAATGTGTGTTCCCCACGGGTGTGGGGATGGACCGGTGTGGGGTGACTGCCTCGTCCGGGTGGACCGGTGTTCCCCACGGGTGTGGGGATGGACCTGCCGTTCATCCGGGCGTAGTGGCCCCCGATGGGTGTTCCCCACGGGTGTGGGGATGGACCGACCATGTTCATGGCCCTGACCCCCAACTCAAAGTGTTCCCCACGGGTGTGGGGATGGACCGCAGGCGGCCTCCGAGGTCTCGTGGATGATGAAGTGTTCCCCACGGGTGTGGGGATGGACCGGGGAACCGTAACTTACGGTGGGTCGTAACCGAGTGTTCCCCACGGGTGTGGGGATGGACCGTCCTCACCGGGAGCGACGTGGGAGAGGACGGCGTGTTCCCCACGGGTGTGGGGATGGACCGCTCATTGAGGCGATCCGCGCCGCGCAGGCAGGGTGTTCCCCACGGGTGTGGGGATGGACCGCGAACCTCGACGCCTCGGACTCCCTGACCGTCGTGTTCCCCACGGGTGTGGGGATGGACCGCCACGCCGCCCTCTTCAACGGGCCTGGACTCGGTGTTCCCCACGGGTGTGGGGATGGACCTCAGGCCCAGCCCGCCCTCCTGAACCTTCGCCGGTGTTCCCCACGGGTGTGGGGATGGACCGCCATGATCCTCACCCTGCTCCGCGAGGGCCTCGTGTTCCCCACGGGTGTGGGGATGGACCGTTGGGGTCCACCTCGCGGGCGGGGAGGTAGCGGTGTTCCCCACGGGTGTGGGGATGGACCGCGGGGCGGTGGTCAGGCTGACGGCCCGGGTTGGTGTTCCCCACGGGTGTGGGGATGGACCGCGCTCGTCCCCCGCCTGGGCAGCGGTCGAGACGTGTTCCCCACGGGTGTGGGGATGGACCGATGGACAACGCGAAGGGCGCCCTGCTGGAGTGGTGTTCCCCACGGGTGTGGGGATGGACCGCCCAGCAGCGCGCCCGCCAGCGTGCCGAACTGGTGTTCCCCACGGGTGTGGGGATGGACCGTCCATCTGGGACGCGCCGCGCGCCTGGTGCCGGTGTTCCCCACGGGTGTGGGGATGGACCGGCCTGTTGTCCGGCCTCCAGCACCATCTGGATGTGTTCCCCACGGGTGTGGGGATGGACCGATTGCTCTTCGCCAGCAACACCTTGAGGGCCGTGTTCCCCACGGGTGTGGGGATGGACCGTCGCGCCGCATCGGCTGGACGTACACCCAGGCGTGTTCCCCACGGGTGTGGGGATGGACCGGACAGCGCCACCCCGTTTTGCATCAGGACACGGTGTTCCCCACGGGTGTGGGGATGGACCGACCCGGGTCTACCTGTCGCCCCTCCGGCTGTTGTGTTCCCCACGGGTGTGGGGATGGACCGGGCTGGGTCCTGGTGGACAACGTGACCGGGACGTGTTCCCCACGGGTGTGGGGATGGACCGTGTCGGCATGGCCTATTCTCCCGCGTCGAGTTGTGTTCCCCACGGGTGTGGGGATGGACCGGCCCCGCAGGGGTGGTACCCCACCCTCGACCCGTGTTCCCCACGGGTGTGGGGATGGACCGCTGCTGGCCTACCCGCACAATGCCCACAACGCGTGTTCCCCACGGGTGTGGGGATGGACCGCCGTCTGGAGGAAAGGGGCTCTTCCCGGCCCAGTGTTCCCCACGGGTGTGGGGATGGACCGGTGGGTTTGCGTGCGGCGAGGGCAGCCTTGGTGTGTTCCCCACGGGTGTGGGGATGGACCGGCGCAGACCGCGCAGACCGAGAACGGTATCTAGTGTTCCCCACGGGTGTGGGGATGGACCGGCGGACGTGCTGGCCGTGCTGGCGACCCGGGAGTGTTCCCCACGGGTGTGGGGATGGACCGGCGCCGCAGAGGCGCCGATGGTCAGACATGGAGTGTTCCCCACGGGTGTGGGGATGGACCGCGATCTGGGCCCGGTCGCACATGACGACCACCGTGTTCCCCACGGGTGTGGGGATGGACCGGTCCTCGACCGCGGCATCCAGGGCGGGCGCAAGTGTTCCCCACGGGTGTGGGGATGGACCTTCACGAACAGCCTGTTCATGGGCGAACTGCTCGTGTTCCCCACGGGTGTGGGGATGGACCGTTCCCGACGCACTCTGTTGGCGCGGGGTGCGTGTGTTCCCCACGGGTGTGGGGATGGACCGCCCGCCTCCTCCACCCTCTCGCGCCCCTAAGGGTGTTCCCCACGGGTGTGGGGATGGACCGAGGTCGCGCACGATCTCCAGGCCGCTGGCATCGTGTTCCCCACGGGTGTGGGGATGGACCGCCGAGATCGACCAGGAGGCGGTGGACATCGCCGTGTTCCCCACGGGTGTGGGGATGGACCTGTGTACGTGCGGCAGTGGGACGGGGTGAGCGGGTGTTCCCCACGGGTGTGGGGATGGACCGCGGCAGGCGGTGGAGGCGCGCCGGACGAGCGAGTGTTCCCCACGGGTGTGGGGATGGACCGAGCTGACCATCGACTACCGCCTGACCTGGGGCGTGTTCCCCACGGGTGTGGGGATGGACCGGGGGTGTGAGCATGGATTACGTGGGCGCTGCAGTGTTCCCCACGGGTGTGGGGATGGACCGCTCCTCAGGACGATGATCGGCGGTGGCCCGGCGTGTTCCCCACGGGTGTGGGGATGGACCGGGGCAGGACGCCGCGCAGCTCGCGGCCCTGTCGTGTTCCCCACGGGTGTGGGGATGGACCGTCGTCCGGCCCCATGTCGCGCAACTTCTGGCGGTGTTCCCCACGGGTGTGGGGATGGACCGCGCTGGATGAGGGGACGCTGGTCACGCTGCACGTGTTCCCCACGGGTGTGGGGATGGACCGGCGCTCGCCGAACTCGCCCGCAGGGAGGCCACGTGTTCCCCACGGGTGTGGGGATGGACCGCCGTCCTCGATGCCCGTCTGTGCATCGGTGTTGTGTTCCCCACGGGTGTGGGGATGGACCGGGTGGCTTCGAGAACCTCCAGGCCACCCTGCCGTGTTCCCCACGGGTGTGGGGATGGACCGGCCATTGCCGAGGTGAATCTCTCGTCGAAGGCGTGTTCCCCACGGGTGTGGGGATGGACCGGTGTTCTGGGGGTCATCCCCTCGGGTGAGGGGGTGTTCCCCACGGGTGTGGGGATGGACCGTTTGCCGTGGTGGGGGGTGTCTGTAGTTCGGCGTGTTCCCCACGGGTGTGGGGATGGACCGTCCACCGGTGTGGACGCTTCGGCGGCCTCGGTGTGTTCCCCACGGGTGTGGGGATGGACCGATGTGGGAACTGTTCTCGTGTTGCTCGGGCTCGTGTTCCCCACGGGTGTGGGGATGGACCGCCGCCCGCGCTGCTCTGCCTGGCGTCCAAACGGTGTTCCCCACGGGTGTGGGGATGGACCGCGCCCGCAGGGTCTGCGTACGTCATCTGCGGCGTGTTCCCCACGGGTGTGGGGATGGACCGTAGCCGCTGTTGCTGGCCGTGCCGGTGGTGCGTGTTCCCCACGGGTGTGGGGATGGACCCCCTCTGCTGCCCCGCGGTGAGCGCCGTTCTCAGTGTTCCCCACGGGTGTGGGGATGGACCGCGTTCAGCCTCGGGAACTTCTCGACGGGCAGTGTGTTCCCCACGGGTGTGGGGATGGACCGTTCCCGACGCACTCTGTTGGCGCGGGGTGCGTGTGTTCCCCACGGGTGTGGGGATGGACCGGTGACGCGCGCGCGCACGAGCACGAGCCCGGTGTGTTCCCCACGGGTGTGGGGATGGACCGGGGCGGGGGGAGCGAGATGGTGCCTGATCGCCCGTGTTCCCCACGGGTGTGGGGATGGACCGTTCTCGGCCGTCCAGCTCGTGAACCCCAGGTAGTGTTCCCCACGGGTGTGGGGATGGACCGGTGTCTGGGCCGGGAGAGGGGTCTCCCGGCACGTGTTCCCCACGGGTGTGGGGATGGACCGCGGGACCTCTTCGACGCCTTCGAGCCGTACTTGTGTTCCCCACGGGTGTGGGGATGGACCGCCCACCGGCAGCCTCTACCTGCACTGCGACCCGTGTTCCCCACGGGTGTGGGGATGGACCGTGGGCGACGGCGGCCCCGCCCCGGCGGCGCACGTGTTCCCCACGGGTGTGGGGATGGACCGCTTCAGGGGCGGGGGAGCGGGAGGCCCGCTGGTGTTCCCCACGGGTGTGGGGATGGACCGGAGGCGGGCATCTCCACCTACGAGGGGCTGCGGTGTTCCCCACGGGTGTGGGGATGGACCGCCCCAAGTCATGCCCGCCGTCTCGGGCACTCTGTGTTCCCCACGGGTGTGGGGATGGACCGCTCTGGTTCGCTGGGGACATGCTGCTGGGCTGGTGTTCCCCACGGGTGTGGGGATGGACCGGCGGCTAGTCCTTCAGCATCCGGGCTTTCAGGGTGTTCCCCACGGGTGTGGGGATGGACCGCGTTGGAACTGAGGTGGCGGCTCGCAAACGCAGTGTTCCCCACGGGTGTGGGGATGGACCGTCATGATTCGACTCTGGTGGGGCGATCAGTCGGTGTTCCCCACGGGTGTGGGGATGGACCGTCACGATCAGCCGTTTGCGCTCGTCGTACATGGTGTTCCCCACGGGTGTGGGGATGGACCGTAGAACACGGAATAACTAGCGTTCCTGTCTCTGTGTTCCCCACGGGTGTGGGGATGGACCGCACGTTCGTTCCGTTTGGTGGCGACATGTCCGTGTTCCCCACGGGTGTGGGGATGGACCGTAGTGCGAGCTGAAAGCCCAGCCGTAGTGCAGGTGTTCCCCACGGGTGTGGGGATGGACCGCGTAACCGTCCTGACGGTTGCCCCGCTTGCCGGTGTTCCCCACGGGTGTGGGGATGGACCGCCCTGTGCGACGTGGACCGGCGCGTCATGGACGTGTTCCCCACGGGTGTGGGGATGGACCGTCATGATTCGACTCTGGTGGGGCGATCAGTCGGTGTTCCCCACGGGTGTGGGGATGGACCGCCGAACGGGCAGCCAAGGTCCAGGCGTGTGGTGTGTTCCCCACGGGTGTGGGGATGGACCGTGCAGTCCGAAGGCCCGACACCCGCCCGGCGCGTGTTCCCCACGGGTGTGGGGATGGACCGTGGCCGCCCCGCTCAGGCAGGTGGATTGTTTCGTGTTCCCCACGGGTGTGGGGATGGACCGAACCTTTGATAACACCGATCTCTACAGGAAACGTGTTCCCCACGGGTGTGGGGATGGACCGCGCCCGAACAGCGCCACGTCGGGGTGCAGGGGGTGTTCCCCACGGGTGTGGGGATGGACCGACCCGGCCCTCGTACCTGTCGGCGAGTTCCAGGTGTTCCCCACGGGTGTGGGGATGGACCGGCCGAACATCGCCTTTGCCAACCTGTCCGGCTGTGTTCCCCACGGGTGTGGGGATGGACCGGGAACGTGACCAATGAGCGCGGCGTGGTCGGGGTGTTCCCCACGGGTGTGGGGATGGTCCGAGCATTCACCACGGGGCGAGCAAAGGGGATAAGTGGCTCCACGGATGTGGGAATGGTCCGTGCAGGACTCCGCGGATCGGCGCCAGGATGACGTATCCCCACACTTATGGAAGCGGCGCGTTCCTCCTATGTTCGTTGACCTACGAACTGTTGCTCTCCACGTAGGTGAAGATGACCGGTCGAGCTGACGGTCAACATAGACCTAAAGTTGATTGTTCCCTCATCTCCCCGCCCGCTAGACTCGCCCCGTGCGCCGCCGTCCCGTCCTCCTCCTCCTGCTCCTCCTCGCGGGGCTCGTCGCCCTGCTGTCTCCCGCTGCCCCCGCCCTGGCCCGTTACGGGGCCATGCCCCGCAAGGCGGAGGGCCCGGTCACGCTGCTGCTCGCGGGGGTCACGCCGAACTACCCGCCCAGCCCGGTGTGGCCCTACCCGGCGGCCCCCGAGGACTACAGCGGCCTGACCGACACCCTCGTGCTCGCGCAGTTCCGCCCCGACGGCACGGCGAACCTGCTCTCCATTCCGCGCGACACGTGGATAAATATTCCCGGCTGGGGATTCGGCAAGATCAACGGTTCGAACGTCCACGGCGGACCCGACATGCTAGTGGAGGCGGTGCAGAGCCTGACGGGCGTGCGGGTGGACGGGTACGCCCTGCTCTCGCTCCACGCCGTGCGCTCGCTCACCGACGCGGCGGGCGGCGTGACCCTCGACGTGCCCCAGCGCATGAAGTACGACGACAAGGCGGGAGGGCTCCACATCGACCTGCACCCGGGGAGGCAGCACCTCAGCGGCCAGCAGGCGGAGGGCTTCTTGCGCTTCCGCAAGGACGGCCTCGGCGACATCGGGCGGGTGGCGCGGCAACAGACGTACCTGGGCGCGATGGCCGGGCAGGTCAAAAATCCGGTTCACTGGTGGCGTCTGCCCGGCATGGTCGCCGCGCTGGACGCGAACACGAAGTCCAACCTCACGCGGGCGGAGGTCGGCGCCCTCCTCGGCTCGGCGCTGGGCGGCGTGAAGATCAACATGCACACCGTTCCCGGCGACTTCGGGGGCGGCGGAACCTGGCTGCCCGACCGCGCGGGCCTGCAAGCCATCGTGCGCGAGCATTTCCGCGACCCGAACGATCCCCGCCGCCTCACCGTGGCCGTCGTCAACGTCGGTGCCCCCGGCGGCTCCGCCCGCCGCCTCAAGGCCCGGCTGGAGGAGTTGGGCTATCAGGACGTGCGGATTTCCGACGGCCCACGCGCCGACGTGCCCACCACGGTCACCGGCCGGGCCGCCGCCGCCGTCCTGAGCGACGTGGGCCACGGGCAGCTCTCCGACGTGGAGGGCGTCCCCGGCGCGGACGTGACGGTGAGGCTGGGAAGCGACACCCCGGCGAACTGAGGGGGAGCAGCACCGCCTACAGCCCTCGGCTTCTTTCTATCAATTGCTCCAGCGGACGGGAAATGGGAAAGACTTCTTCTGCCCCGATGGCTTCTTCGTTCAGATGGAAACCGGACCAATAGTCCGGCCGCCACCGGGTCACGTCATGGTGTCGGTCGGCCCAGAGCAAATCAAAGACCGTGGGCAGGAGGGCGGCGTGAGGATGTCCTTCCACGATGGCGTCGTTGACGGAGGCCAGGAGGAATTTTCCAACGGAGTCCAACTGGGCGTTGTCAAACCCGGCGGAGTGTTCCTGGTAATACGCCCCGAACTCGGGGAGGCGCGTGTGGTCGGCGTACACGATTCCCCAGTCCTGATGCCATGACTCGCAGGGGAGTCCCAGGTCTCGTGCGGTCTCGTCGAGGCGATGACGCTTCTGCTCGGCCATGAAATCAGGCTACAACCCTCACTCGCCCCTGACGCCCATCTCTCTAAATCGATTCAGCCCGCCCGTTTTCCTGCTACGCTCGGCGGGTGACGCAACCTCTTTCGGGCAGGCTCCAGTGGTGGCAGAGCGGCATCATCTACCAGATCTACCCGCGTTCCTTTCAGGACGCCTCGGGCGACGGCGTGGGCGACCTGCGCGGGATCACGGCGCGGCTGGGGTACGTGGCCTCGCTGGGGGTGGAGGCGGTGTGGCTCTCCCCCATCTTCACCAGCCCGATGCGCGACTTCGGGTACGACGTGGCCGATTACGTGGACATCGACCCCCTCTTCGGCACGCTGGGGGACTTCGACGCGCTCGTGGCGGAGGCGAAGAGGCTGGGCCTGCGGGTGATGCTCGACTTCGTGCCCAACCACACGTCCTCGGACCATGAGTGGTTCCGGGAGGCCCTGACCGGACGGGACAGCCCGAAGCGCGACTGGTACGTTTGGCGCGACGCGGCACCCGACGGCGGCCCGCCGAACAACTGGAAGTCCTTTTTCGGGGGCGGCGCGTGGACGCTCGACGAGACCAGCGGGCAGTATTACCTCCACCAGTTCCTGCCCTCTCAACCCGACCTCAACTGGCGCAACCCCGAGGTGCGGGCGGCGATGGCGGACGTGCTGCGCTTCTGGATGCGGCGGGGGGTGGACGGCTTCCGGGTGGACGTGATCTGGCTGCTCGCGGAGGACGAGCGCTTCCTCGACGAGCCGGAAAACCCCGAGTGGCAGCTCGGTCAGGTCGAGCACAACAGCCTCCTGCACATCTACACGCAGGACCAGCCCGAGACGCACGCCTACATCCGCGAGTTGCGGCAAGTTCTGGATGAATTTTCGACGCCAGAACACGAGCGCATGATGGTGGGCGAGATCTACCTCCCAGTGGACCGCCTGCTCCCCTTCGCGGGCACGCGGGACGCGCCGATGGTGCATCTGCCCTTCAACTTCCACCTCATCCTGATGGGGTGGGACGCCGCCGAGATTCGCGCCTTCGCCGACCTGTACGACGCGGCGTGCCGGATGGCGGACACCTGGCCGAACTGGGTCCTGGGCAACCACGACCAGCACCGCTTCAAGACGCGGGTGGGATCGGCGCAGTACCGGGTCGCCCAGACCCTGCTGCTGACCCTGCGCGGCACGCCGACCGCCTACTACGGCGACGAGATCGGCATGGAGAACGTGCCCGTCCCTCTGGAGAAGATGGTGGACCCGGCGGGCCTCCAGCAGCCCGACGTGCCGAGCGCCAGCCGCGACCCCGAGCGCACGCCGATGCAGTGGGATTCCGGCCCGAACGCGGGCTTCGCCCCGGCGGGCGCGACCCCCTGGCTCCCCCTCGCCGCCGACCACGAGACGGTGAACGTGCAGGCGCAGGAGGACGACCCCGCGAGCGACCTGAACTACTTCCGGGCCCTGACGCGACTGCGCCGCGAGCATTCGGTCCTGATCGGCGGCGACTACCGCTCGCTGGACACCGGCTACGCGGACGTCTTCGCCTTCGAGCGCACGCAGGGAGGCGAGCGCGTGACCGTCCTCCTCAACTTCGGCGGCGAGGAGCGCGACCTGGGCGAGGTGGCACGGGGCCGCGTGCTCCTGAGCAGCCTGAACGACAGCCCGGCGAGTGGGACGGTGCTGCGGGGGAATGAGGCGCGAATTCTGGGGTAGGGAGATGACGCTCAGTGCAAAAGTGGGCTTGAGCAGAATTCACAGGACCGCCCTGCTCTCTCAGCTCCTCCCCCTTGAGGGGGGAGGTTGAGAGGGGGTGACCGTAAGCGACCTGCCGCGCGATGGGAGGGCCAGGCATCCAGCAAGCGACCGAGTGGGTCACACGCCCCCTCACCCCAACCCTCTCCCGCCAGGGGAGAGGGGGCCAAACGAGAATCCCCCAGATCCTCAGTACGGCAACCCCGCCAGCCTCAGCAGCGTCTCCCGCACCTCGCGCGCGCTCGCCGGGCGGCGGGTGCGGTCGGGGTCGGTGAGGGCGGCGTGGAGGGGCGAGAGGGGATCGTCGCCGAAGAGGGTGGGGGTGCCGGGATCGGGCAGCTCTCCGGTCAGGCCCCACCCCAGCAACACGCCGACGCCGTAGAGGTCGCTTTCATAGCCCAGGGGCTCGCCGCGCGCCGCCTCCGGACTCTGGAAGGCGGCGGTGCCGACACGGGTGGGGACGGGAAAGACTTCACGCACCGGGCCCGAGAGGTCGAGGTCCACCAGGGTCGCGCTGCCGTCCGCCTCCACGAGGACGTTTTCGGGCTTGAGGTCGCGGTGGACGAGCCCGCAGGTGTGCAGGTGGTCGAGCGCCCCGAGCACGTGTGCGAGGGTGAGCAAGAAGGCCTGACGCTCCAGGGTGAGGGCGGGCCGCCGGGGGTAGCGCCCGAAGAGGGTGACGCCCCGCGCGAGCGTCGTGACGAGGGCAGGCCGGTCATCCACCTGCGTGGCGGAGAGCACCCGGACGAGGCGCGGGTGGTCGAGGTTCCGGCCGTGGCGGTATTCCCGCACGGCGTGATCCGCGAAGGGGGCCCCGAAAATCTTGACCGCGCACGGCTGCCCCTGGGGCCCGACCGCGAAGTACACCACGCTGTGAGAGCCGCGACCGAGGGGGCGCACGAGCCTCACCCCCTCCCCCACCACCTGACCCGCCAGCGGCATTTCACCCAACGTTAACCCATTCGGGGCGGCCGTGGGGGCGAGATCAGCGGCAGACCGGAAGCCCCCCGCTGGGAGGGGCCTTCTTCGCCGTTCCCGGCCGGTGGCCCGGAGTCAGGGGAGTGGTCCGTCCTTCACGCCAGCCGCCTCCGTCATCTGCTGGGTCTCGGCGTAGGCCTGGGGCGTGGGCGGCGCGAGCCTGGGCTCCTGGCCCACCGGCTGGGCGGCGACGAGGCGGAACTCGCCCATCCCGTCGAGCGAGGGACCCTGGGTCCAGCGGCCCTGCGGAGGCTCGACGCCCTCGATGCCGGTGAACACGTAGTCGTAGCTCACCTCGCGCAGTTCCTCCCCCACCGGGAAGGAGTTGGGGATCGGCAGGGTGCCGGGGTGCCCGCCGAGTTCCTCGATCACGGCGAGCCACTGCTGCTGGTGCATGGTGTCGCGCGCGATCAGGAAGCGCAGCATGTCCTTCATGCCGGGGTCGTCGGTGAGCTCGAAGAGGCGGCAGGCCAGCGCCCGGCCCGTCGCCTCGGCGGTCACGTTGGCGTACATGTCGGCGGCGAGGTTGCCGCTCGCGTACACGTGTGAGCCGTCGAAGGGCACCCCGTTGGCGTCGGAGGCGAGCGCGGCCATCCCCGCCGAGAGGTACTGGCGCGGGTCACCGCCGCCCATCACGGCCTCCACCAGGGGATTGGCCTTCGCGGCGGCCTCCTGCATGGCGCTGGCAGACCCCTCCAGGTTCATCGCCACGGCGGTCGCCAGCATCTCGATATGGGCGATCTCCTCGGTGCCGGTCGCCAGCAGCATGTCGCGGTACTTCCCCGGGCCGCGGGCGCCGAAGGCCTGGAAGAGATACTGGAGACACACCCGCATCTCGCCCTCCACGCCGCCGATGGCCTGTTGCAGGGCGCGGGCAAAGCGGGGGTCGGGCGTCTCGACACGAACTGGATACTGCAACTTGCCGTCGTAATAGAACATGGCTTTTCCTCCGTGGTCACCGCCGGGGTGGTGGGTCCGGTCACTAGAGCAGGGTCCGCCGGGAGCGGGCGTGAACCCCGGATTCACGCCCCGGCGCATGTTCTGACAGCAGTGCCCCAAACACCTCAAGGAAGGCGCAAGTGCACCGGACGCGGGGCGGCGGGGTGGCTAGAATCCCCGCATGTCGGACTTCGGGCTGGTGCTGGGGGGCGGGGGCGCGCGGGGCCTCGCCCACATCGGGGTCTGGCGGGTGCTGGAGGAAGAAGGCCTGCGCCCGAGGGTCCTCGCGGGCACGAGCATCGGCGGGCTGGTCGCGGCCTTCATCGCGGCCGGGTTTTCCGCGGAAGACCTCACGCGCGTGTCGGGGGCCGTGTCGTGGCGGCGACTGCTCGACTGGCGGCTGGGGCGCGGCCTGCTGAACGCGGCGGCCTTCGAGACGTGGCTGGGGGCGAACCTGCCCGCCACCTTCGAGGAACTGCGCACGCCGCTGGCCGTCACCGCGACGGACGTGCTCACCGGGCGGCAGGTCTACCTGTCGAGCGGCCCGCTCTTCCCGGCGCTGCGGGCCACGACCGCCTACCCCGGCGCCATCGACCCCGTGCCCCAGGGGGACATGCTGCTCGCGGACGGCGGGGTCCTCAATCAGGTGCCCGTGGACGCGGCGCTTTTCCTGGGGGTTCACCGGGTGGTGGCGGTGGACGTGACGGCACCCGGCCTCCTCGAACTGCCCGCCCGGCGGCGGCTATGGCGGCGGGAGGCGGAGGCGCACCTGGGTCCCGTGCAGGCGCTCAGGCGGGCCGCCGACATCATGCAGGCGCAGCTCACCGACGCGCGGCTGAGCCTCTACCGCCCCGACGTGCTGCTGCGGCCCGCCGTGGTGGGGGTGGACCTCCAGAGCTTTCACCGGGCCACGCAGGCGATTCAGGCGGGCGAGGAGGCGGCGCGGGCCGAGTTGCCCCGGCTGCGGGCGCTGGCCTCCTGACCGTGCCTGCTTCCTGGGGCCTTCCCACCCGGGGGGACCTTTCGCCGTGCGGGCGGGGGCCAGGGTCCGCTATGCTGCGCCGGGACAACCCAAGGGAGCCGCATGACCAGACTCACAGGGGCCGCCTCCGGCCCGCTCAGGAAACTTTGGAAGGAAGTTCTCGAACCCATCGTGTTCGCGGTGGTGATCACCCAGTTTCTGGCGACGCTCGTCGGCGTGGACGGGGTGAGCATGATGCCGAACCTGCGCGACCACGAGCGCGTCTTCGTGCCCAAATACGAGACCTGGCTGCACAAGGCGGGGGTCGGCAGCTTCCAGCGCGGCGACATCCTGATCTTCAAGCCCCCGCGCGAGGCCGCCGCCGAGATTCCGAACCTCAACCGCAGCGCCTTCGGGCTGTGGAGTTACCGCCCCTTCCTGATCAAGAGGCTCATCGGCCTGCCCGGCGACCGCGTGCGCGTCTCCGGCGGCGAGGTGTTCGTGAACGGGGTGCGGCTCGACCAGAGCTGGACGACCGACTACTGGCGCGAGCAGGGCTGCTGGGACACCCAGAGCGACCTGGCGAACAACGCGTTTTCGAGCGCGGCGGGCTTCCTGCCCGACCAGCCGGAGATCACCGTGCCCGCCGGACAGTACTTCGTGATGGGCGACAACCGCACGGCGGGCGGCAGCGAGGACTCGCGCCTCTTCGGCCCGGTGCCCCTGCGCGACCTCGCGGGCCGGGCGGCGGCCGTCGTGTGGCCGATCATGCGCAAGACCAACGCGGGCTACGACTGCTCGTCGGGTCAGGTGGCGAGCCTCAGCGGCGAGAGCGTGCTGAACTGGCGCGTGCTCAGCCGCCCCGAGGCCTTCGACACCCTCAAGGCCCAGTTGGCGAAGCAGGGCGACTGACCGGGACGAGCGTCGGGAAGGCGGGAAGCGTCGGCGGAGGTCGGCGCTCTTTTTTGCCTCTCTCCTCGGAGAGCTGCGGAGCAGAGGGAGAAGCGTCAGCGTTCCCCAGCGCCCCTCCCGGCCCGACGGCACCAAACGGCGAGGGGGCGCCCGGCAACCCGCCGACCCGCCCCCGAACACCTCCCGCGGCTTACTCCTCCCCGTCCTCTTCCGCGTCGTCCCCGAGCACGCGGATGTCGGTGCTCTCCTCCACCACGCGGTACTCGCCCTCCTTGGCGATGAAGTCGGCGGCCATCCGCAGGGTCTCCTCCACCCAGACGTAATCGTTGCTGAGCGTGGCGACGCCGATCACCTCCCAGTCGTGGGCGTTGAGGCCGTCGAGGCGGGCGACCGTGAGGGGATAGCGGGCCTTGAGGCGCTCGACGACGGGGCGGACGAGGGCGCGTTTCTCCTTGAGGTTGCTCACCCACGGCATCTCGACCCGGACGGTCAGGACGCCGACGTAGCCCAGGGCCATAGAGGCTAGAGCATCCCCGCCAGGAAGCCCTGGGTACGCACGGCGCGCACGAGGTCCATGACGGTGTGCTGGCTGGGGTCGTAGTGAACCTCGATCTGGCCGTCGTCGGGGGTGGCGCGGCTCACGCCGGGTAAAGCGAGCAGGTGGGCGGCAACGCGCTCCCCGGCCTCGCGGTTCATGCCGCGAACACCGAGCAGCACGCGGGTGGCAGGACTCGTCATGCCCGCCATTATGCGCCCCCCTCCGTCCCGGTCGCCGCCGACTTCCCCACGCCGAGGCGCGTGCCGGGGGCCGTCTCCGCCCGGGTGCCCAGGTGCCGCACCGCGTACCGCCCGGTGACGTGCGCCGCTTCCTCCCCGGCGGCGGCCTCCAGCGCGGGCGTCACGGGAAAATGCACCTCGTACACGGCGGTGTCGTAGGCGCTCTTCACCGTGGCGTGGAGGAGGCCCGCCGCCGTCTCCGCGGGCGCGTCCGGGGCGAGCAGGACCGTCCGCACGAGCACGATGGGCCGGTCTCCCTGCCACACGTGCTGGGCGAAGATGGCGCCCACGAGGCCGCCCGCGTCGTCCTGGGCCACGAAGGAATGTTCGCTGCGCTCGTAGAACTTCAGGGCGGGGAGGCTGGTGCTCAGGCGGCCCTCACGCTCGCGGGCGGGCAAGGTGTCGAAGGCGGGGTCGGCGTGACGCTGGGCAGCGAGGTCGAGGGCCGCCAGGGCGTCGTAGTCGGGTTCGGCGAAGGTCCGGTAACGCATGGGGGCAGGCTAGCGCGTGCCCGTCAGGATGGCCCCGATCTCGGCGAGGCTCGGCATCGCGTCCTGCGCCCCCGAGCGGGTGCAGGCCAGGGCGGCGGCGACGGTGGCGGCGCGGAGGGCCTCGGGGAGGGGCCGACCGGACGAGCGCCACGCGACGAGCACCCCGCAGAAGGTGTCGCCCGCGCCCGTCGTGTCCACGGGGGCCACGGGATGGGCGGGCAGGCGATGGGTCGCCTCCGGGGTGACGGTCAAGCTCCCCTCCCCCCCGAGCGTGACGGTGACGGTCTGCGGCCCACGTCTGAGAAGCGAGCGGGCGGCCTCCTCCCCCGCCCCGCCTGCCAGCACCGCGACTTCGTGCTCGTTCACGATCAGGTGCCCGGTATGGGCGAGGAGGTCGGGGTCGGGGTCGCGGGCGGGCGCGGCGTTGAGCACGACGGTCAGACCGGCGGCGTGGGCGCGGCGGGCGGCCCCGCGGGTGACCTCGGGCGGCAGCTCCCCTTGCAGGAGGAGGTGGGTGAAGCTCCCCCACCCCTCCGGCAGGTGGCTGGGCGTGACATGCGCGTTTGCCCCACTCGCCACCGTGATCGCGTTCTCGCCCTCCGGGGAGACCGTGATCAGGGCGAGGCCGGTGGGGGCGTCCACGGTGTGCAGGTGGCCCAGGTCCACCCCCGCCCGGGTGAGCCCCCGCAGGGCCGCCTCCCGGAAAGCGTCCCGCCCGACCGCGCCGCAGAGGGCCACCCGCGCCCCGGCCAGCGCGGCGGCGACCGCCTGATTCGCCCCCTTGCCGCCGGGAGACACGGTGGCGTCCCCGCCGAGCACCGTCTCGCCGGGGGCCGGGATACGCTCTGCCCTTACCGTCAGGTCCGCGTTCACGCTCCCCACGACGAGGACGCTCACTCGACGCCCGCCGTTTCTTCCGGGTAACGCTCGCGCCACAGGGCCCAGCCCTCGTCGGGGAAGGCGCGCCGGGCCTCGGGGGCGAAGAGGCGGGCGCCCTCGCGCTCCAGCTCGGGGTCGGGGGTGGGAACGACCTCGGTCTCCTGCATGGCGGGATGGTCGCTCCAGGCGATCAACCGGCCCGAGCCGCCCCAGGGGTCGCTCGTGGCCCACACGACGCGGCCCACGCCGAGCAGGGCACTCGCCCCGCCGCACATCAGGCAGGGTTCCAGGCTGGTGTAGAGCGTCAGCTCCCCCGCCTCTTTGACCTTGCCCACCGCGAAGAACACGTCCATCTCGGCGTGCGCCACGCTCGCGGCCCCGACGTGCTCGGGCGTCTGGGCCTCGCCGACCCGGTTGCGGCCCCGGGCGATCACCTCGCCGTCCGCGTTCACGAGCACGGCGCCGACCGGGGCGCTGCCCGCCTCCTGCGCCTCGCGGGCCAGCCGCAGGGCTTCTTCGAGGTGGGGACGGTGGGGGGCTGGGTCCGGTGTAGGGCTCGTCATGGGGCCCATCTTGCACGACCCCCGCGCCCGTCTCCGTGGGGTCGGGGACAGCCCCGGGAGACTTTGTGTACCGGCCCCTTCCCGGGGACACCCGCTGGGGGAGTGCAAAAGCCGGGCTTTTTTGCTTATACTGAGTCCAATCTTCCTTCCCTCTCGCACGCCCGGGGCGGCCCAGGCGTGGTCCCAAGGAGTGTGCCTCACCGTATGGAAAGACCCTGGCTGGCCCATTACGAACCCGGTGTCCCGCACGACTTCACCCCCGGCAACGCGGTTCTCCCCGACCTGCTGCGGCGGAGTGCCGAACGGTATCCCGACCGGGTGGCGCTGACCTTCCTGGGGGCCACGACAACCTACCGGCGGCTGTGGCAGGACGCGCGGCGCTTCGCGGCGGCCCTCCAGAAACTCGGGGTGCGGCCCGGCGAGCGGGTCAGCGTGATGCTCCCCAACTGCCCGCAGTTCGTGGTGGCCTTTTACGGGGCGCTGCTGGCGGGCGCGACGGTGGTGAACACCAGTCCCCTCTACGTGGCCTCGGAACTGGAGCACCAGCTTCAGGACAGCGGCAGCGAGACCCTGATCCTGCTCGACGCCTTCTACCCACGTTACCAGGAGGTCGCCTCCCGCGTGCCCGTGAAGCGGGTGATCGTGACCGGCATCCAGGACGCGCTGCCCTTTCCCAAGAACGTGCTCTATCCCCTCAAGGCGCGGCGGGAGGGCACCTGGGTGGACGTGAGGGCGGGGGGGACGGTCTTTCACTTCAGCTCGCTGCTGCGCTCGCAGGCCCCCGCCCCGCAGGCGGTGACGATCCGCCCGGACGACGTGGCGCTGCTCCAGTACACGGGCGGCACGACCGGCGTGCCCAAGGGGGCGATGCTCACCCACGGCAACCTCGTGGCGAACGCCGAGCAGGCGCGGGCGTGGATGACCGACCTGCGGGAGGGGCAGGAGGTTACGCTGGCCGCCATCCCCTTTTTCCACGTGTACGGGATGACGGTCGCCATGAACCTGAGCGTCCTGATCGGCGCGACCATTGCCCTGGTGCCCAACCCGCGCGACGTGCGGATGGTGCTCTCGCAGATCACGGCGAGCAAGGCGACCCTCTTTCCCGGTGTGCCCACCCTCTACAACGCGATCAACAACCATCCCGACACCCCGAAGCACGACCTGACCACCATCCGCGCGTGCATCAGCGGCAGCGCGCCCCTCCTGCTCGAAACCGCGCGCAGATTCCGGGCGCTGACGGGCGGGGCGAATCTGGTGGAGGGCTACGGCCTGACGGAGGCCTCGCCCATCACCCACACCAACCCGATCTTCGGCGACCAGCGCGAGGGGAGCATCGGCCTCCCGATGCCGGGCGTGGACGCCCTGGTGGTGGGCGAGGACGGCGAGCCCGTCTTGAGCGGCGAGGTGGGCGAGCTGTGGGTCGCCGGGCCGAACGTGATGAAGGGGTATTGGAACCGCCCGGACGAGACGGCGAAGGTGCTGCGGGAGGCCCACGGGCAGACCTGGCTGCTGACGGGCGACCTGGCGGCGGTGGACGGGGACGGGTACTTCCGGATCGTGGACCGCAAAAAGGACCTGATCATCGCGGGCGGGTACAACGTCTACCCGCGCGAGGTCGAGGAAGTGCTGATGACCCATCCCGCCGTGCTGGAGGCCGCCGCCGTGGGCCTGCCCGACGCCTACCGGGGCGAGAGCGTCCACGCGGTGGTGGCCCTGCGGCCCGATTTGAAGGCGACGGAGGCCGAGATCATCGCCCACTGCAAGGCCAGTCTCAGCCCCTACAAGGTGCCGCGCTCGGTCGAGTTCCGCGCCGAGCTGCCCAAGACGGCGGTGGGCAAGGTGCTGCGGCGCCAGCTCGCGCAGGAAGCGCGCGAGGCGCAGGAGCAGGCGAGGGCAACCCCCACCGCGAGCTGAGCCCGCCCACCGCTCTCCGGCGGAGCCCCCGACGCGGTGCGGATAAGGAGAATGTGAGCCCCTGGCCCGACACGTGCTACGGTTGACCGATCACGGTCAACCTGATCACGCGGGGGCGTGTCCCGGACGCGTGCGGCCCGTGGCGACCAGGGGGAGAAGATGACCGAACACAAGGGACGCGGGTTGAGGAGGGGACCAACTCGGCAGGGTCGGCGCGCCGGGCTGCTGCTGGCGCTGAGCCTGGGGCTGATCGGCTGTAGCCGGACCGCCTCGCCTCCGGTCGTCGCCGCGGGAGGCCGGGTGCAGATGGAGGCCGAGGCGGGCACCGTGCGAGCCCGCCTGACTTCCCAGGCCCTCGCCGACCCCACTCGGGGCGGGCGGGTGATCAACGACCCGGGCGCGAGCGGAGGCCAGGCCGTCGCCCTGCTGGGCACCAACGACAACATCGAGTTCGTCGTGCCCCCCACCCTCCCAGCGGGACGCTACGCCGTTTCGGTGCGGGGCCGGGGCGACGAGTATCAGGGCTGGCCCACCGTGGACCTGAACGACGTGGCGCAACGGTGGATGGCCGAGGTGCCCCTCAGTTCGGCGACCTACGAGACGCGTCCTTTCGGTGAGTTCGACCTGACCCCGGGAGAGGTCCTCCACCTGTCGTTCATCAACGACCTGTACGGGGGGCCGGGCCTGGACCGCAACGCCATCGTCGACTACCTCGTCATCGAGGCCGTTCAGGACACGTCGCCCGCCAACCGCCCACCGGCCATCACCCTCCGGCCCCCCGACAACGGGGACCTCACCGGGGCGGACCGCGCGACCTTCGAGGACGAACACCACGTCACGCTGGAAGCCAACGTCTCGGACCCGGACGGCAGGGTGACCCGGGTCGAGTTCTTCCGGGAGGGCGTGAAGATCGGCGAGGACACCTCGGCCCCCTTCCGCCTCGTCCAGAGCCAGGAACGCGACCAACCCCTCGCCGGTCCGACCCCGGTCTCCTACTCGGCGCGGGCCACCGACGACCGTGGGGCCGTGACTACCTCGGCCCCCGTCCAGATCGTCGCGCGGACGCGGAGCTACGACCCGGCCAATCCTCTTCCCCTGCGCGCGATCAACTTCGGGGGCCCGGCGACGGCGGTGAACAAGTTCGGCTGTCCCTTTTGCCTGAACGGGGTATTCTTCGACGCGGGAGAGACCCGGGGCTGGACTACCAACGGCTCTGCCCAGACGGGGGACGCTCCCCTGGTCCCCGCCGCCCTGAGTGCGGAACGCGAGGAACTCGTCCGCAGCACCGTGTCGCGCCCGGGTGGCCTGGAGGTGGGCGTCTCCGTGCCCACCGGGACCTATGAGGTCTACCTGTGGGTGCGGGCTGAGGGCCCGGCCCCCTATGAGGTCCAGATGGAAGGCCGGAGCGTTGCGCGCTTCGATCCGGGGGAAGTGGGCCGCTGGGACAAACTCGGTCCCTTCCCGGTCGCGGTGCAAGACGGCGTACTCGACGTGTCGAGCACCGGCAGCGCCCCGGCGAGTTTTGCCGCCATCGAGGTGTGGCGCGTGAGGCAGCCCGGCGAGACGCCGCCGACCGTCGCCTTCGACCCCATGCCCGAGGCCACCCCCTATCCCGGCAGCGCCCTGCCGCTAAGCGTGACGGCCTCCTCCCCGAATGGGACCGTCGAGAAGGTCGAGCTTTACGCCAAGGGCCCGTCCCCGTCCAGCCGCGCTCTGAAGCTCGGGGAGGACGCAAGTGCTCCTTTCGGGCTTGTGTGGCAAGAGGCCCCCGCCGGGTACTACAGCCTGATTGCACGCGCGACCGACAGCGCGGGCCTCTCCGCGACGACAGAGACGAAAGTGATCATCCAGGCTCCGTAACACCACGACACCGGGAGCACTCCCGGTCGATGCGCCCCCACTTCAGGTGGGGGTTTGCCACCCTTTCATCTTTCCTGAGCCCAGCGGGGGGATCACAGAATCCTGACCGGGGGGAGGGTGCTTGTGAGGTTTTCGACGGTTAGTGTAGGGTGAGGGCAGTTCCGCAAGTCATGAGTTCACGGTGGACGACGTGGCGATTTGGCCGGTGTCCTGGGAACGAGGAGATGATGATGATTGAGAAGAGACTGGGCACGGCGGAACCTTCCACACGTTCGTCGAGGTGGCGGCTGGAAGCGGGCTCCGCGCTGCTGCTGAGCCTGACGTTGATGAGCTGCGGCCAGCAGGAACTGACCCCGGCGCTGGCGGCCAGCAACCTGCAACTGGAAGCGGAGGCCGGAACGATCCAGGCTTTCACGACCCCGCAGACCGTCGCCGACCCGCGCAACGGTGGGCGCATCATCAACGACCCCGCCGCCTCCGGGGGCAAGGCCGTCATCCTGCTCGGCACCAACGACAACGTGCGCTTCGTCGTTCCCGGCAGCGTCAAGGCGGGCCGCTACACCGTCTCGGTCCGGGGCAAGGGCGAGAACTACCAGGGCTGGCCCACCGTCGACCTCAACGACGAGCGGCAACGCCGGTTGGCAGTCGCCACGCTGGATTCGGCGACGTACGTGACGCGGAAGTTCGGGGAGTTCGATCTGAAGCCGGGGCAGGTGTTCAACCTGTCGTTCATCAACGACCTGTACGAGGGCCGGGGCAAGGACCGCAACGCCATCGTGGACTATCTCGTCATCGAGCCGGTCGGGACCACGCCCACCCCGCCCGCCAACCAGGCGCCGACCGTTACCCTCAGACCGCTGGACAACGGAGACTTGCCCACACCGGGAGTTCTCAAGTACAACCCGGGCCACAACGTCACGCTGGAGGCCACCGCGTCGGATCCTGACGGCTCCGTCGCCCGGGTCGAATTCTACCTGGGGTCCCAGAAGATCGGCGAGGACACGACGGCCCCGTACCGGTTCGTGTACAGCACCCAGGACTCCTTTGACGACGAGACGGAATACCCGGTCGTCTTCTCGGCCCGGGCCGTGGACAACTTGGGCGCGACCGCCAGCACGCAGACCTCGCAGACCAACGCGGTCCTCGGGGCAGATTTGGGCAACGACGGTCGGAGCATCACCTACCAGCCCCTGCGCGCGATCAACCTCGGCGGCCCGGCGGTCACCCAGGACCGGATCGTGTACGCGGCGGGCGGCGGGGGTGGGTTGACCTCGAACGGCACGGCGAACGTGCTGCCTGCGGACCGGGCCCTGGTGCCGCCCGTGACCGACCCCGACCGGGAGGCCATCGTCCGGAGCGCCGTCTCGGGTGCGGGTCCCCTGGCGCTGGCGCTGCCCCTTCCGAACACCTCTTACAACGTCTACCTGTACGTGCACTCCGAAGACGCAACCCCCTATGAGGTGCAGATGGAGGGCCGGAGCGTTGCGCGCTTCGATCCGGGGGAGGCGGGCCGCTGGGACAAACTCGGTCCCTTCCCGGTCAGCGTGGGCGACGGCGTGTTGAACGTGGCGACGACCGGCACGGCCGCGGCGAGCTTCTCGGCCATCGAGGTCTGGCGGCGGCCCCAAGCGGGCGACACAGCGCCGACGGTGAGCTTCAACCCCGTGCCCAAATCCTTTCAGGCCGCGGGCCAGGACCTCCCGCTGTCCGTGGACGCCTCGGACGCCGACGGGATTGCGAAGGTCGAGTTCTATCTCGAATACGCTGGCAGCGGCTTCCAGTCCGACGCGCAGATCGTCAAGATCGGTGAGGCCACGACCGCTCCTTACAACGTCGTGTTGAAAAACCCTCCCTCTGGCCCTTACAACATCGTTGCCCAGGCCACCGACAAGACCGGGTTGAGTACCCGGACCGGGGCCAGCGTCTTCTTCGCGCAGAGCAGCCCGTAAGAGCGGAGGCTTGACACCTGCCCCTGCTGAACCGGCGAAAGACATCACCGGTCCAGCAGGGGCCTCAAGTTGAGAGGCGCCGTGTGCGGGGACCCCGCAGGCAGTTTCTCACTTTCATTGACGCGCCTCAAAGGGCACGCCGGGCTCGCTCTCGCTCTCCCTCAAAAGTTCTTCCAGGATCAGCCGTTCTCGGTCAATCCGTCTCCCCAGCCCCATACCACGTGGGGGATTGGCCTGTGCTTGCGAGGCAGTCCAACTTTCATGAAGGCACCATTATTGTGAAGTTTTTCTCTCTCAGGATAGGGTGAGTTCAGTTCCACAAAAGATGAGACGAGGAGGAGCCACTGGTTCCCCTACCCTGTGGGACGAAAAAGGGAAAGACGATGACTTACACGAGACTTAACCAGAGGGCGAATCTTTCCGGAGCTCGAATGAGGCGTCACGCCGGGTTGGTGCTGCTGAGCCTGACGCTGGCGGCGTGCAGTCAGCAGGCCAACACGCCGACGGCCACCAGCGACTTGCAGTGGGAAGCGGAGGCGGGCACCATCCAGGCTTTCACGACGCCGCAGACGGTCGCCGACCCCCGCAACGGGGGCCGCATCATCAACGACCCCGCCGCCTCCGGGGGCAAGGCCGTCATCCTGCTCGGCACCAACGACAACGTGCGCTTCGTCGTTCCCGGCAGCGTCAAGGCCGGCCGCTACACCGTCTCGGTCCGGGGCAAGGGCGAGGCGTACAAAGGCTGGCCTACCGTCGACCTCAACGACGAGCGGCAACGCCGGCTGGCAGTCGCCACGCTGGATTCGGCGACGTATGTGACGCGGAAGTTCGGGGAGTTCGATCTGAAGCCGGGGCAGGTGTTCAACCTGTCGTTCATCAACGACCTGTACGAGGGCCGGGGCAAGGACCGCAACGCCGTCGTGGACTACCTCGTCATCGAGCCCGTCGGGACGACGCCCACCCCGCCCGCCAACCAGGCGCCGACCGTTACGCTGAGCGTCGAGAACGGAGTTCTACCTGCGTTTGAGTCCGATACCTCCGGCATCGAGAGTTTCGCGGACGATAACAACATCATCTTGAACGCTGGCGCTTCCGACCCAGACGGCAAGATAGTGAAGGTTGAATTTTACGCCGACGGCACCAAAATCGGCGAGGACATGACCGCGCCCTACAGCCTCGTGCTTGCACGCGAAGGCGATGTGGATACCACCTTCGCCACAAACTTCACGGCCCGGGCCATTGACCACCAAGGGGCGGCGACCACTTCCGATCCGCGTTTGACGGTCTCCTACTCCGGCAACTCCACCATCTCGGTGTCCCGCGCGATCAATTTCGGCGGGCCGGACGTGCAGATTCAGAGTTACGAGCCGCTGTTCCTCGGCCCAAATTTCTCGGCGGGCGAGGGGGCGGGGATCACGACGAACGGCACCTCCACCGTCTTGCCCACCAGCGCGCCGCTCTCGCCCACTCCCGAGCCCGACCGCGAGGCCCTGGTCCGCAGCGCCCTGTCACGTCAGGGGGGGCTGGAGGTCAACGTGCCGCTGCCCAACGCCTCTTACGAGATCTACCTGTGGGTCCGCGCGGAGGACGCGACCGCCTACGACATCCGGATGGAAGGGCAGACCGTCGGGCGGTTCGATCCCGGCGCGGCGGGCCAGTGGAAGCGGCTCGGGCCCATCAATCTCAGCGTGGGTGACGGCGTGCTGAACGTGGCGAGCACGGGGACGGCCACAGCTAATTTCTCGGCCATCGAGGTGTACCGCAGGCCACAGGCGGGGGACACGATCCCCACGGTGACCCTGACCCTCCCAGCCTCCTCCTCTTTCGTGACCCCGGTCCCCGCAGGTCAGCCGCTGACCCTGGCGGCGGAATCTTCGGACCCGGACGGCATCGCGCGGGTCGAATTCTTCGCCTTTCCCTACGGCGGCGGTACCCCGGTTCAAAAGATCGGCGAGGCCACGAGCGCGCCCTATACCGTCGTCTGGCGGAACACCCCGACCAGCGGCCTCTACAACATCCTGGTCGTCGCTACCGACAACGCTGGTGTTTCCTCCAGGCAAGGGAACCCCACGCGGGGAGGCGTGACCGTCGCCTTCTCTTCTCCGTAAACAGTTCTTATTGTCCCCCAGAGCTGGCCTTTTTCTTCCGTTCACGGCCCCCACCCCGCGTGGGGGTCTTCCCTTTCCTGCCCTTCCTGCCCGGGGGCACAGACGCCCTCACCCCCCGCTGCCCTATCATGGAGGGTATGGCGTATACCATCCTCGTCGCGGACGACGACTCGGCCATCCGCACCATGCTGGAGGTGATCTTGTCGGCGGACGGGCACACCATCACGGCGGTGGCCGACGGGCGGGCGGCGCTGGAATACCTGCAAGGCCACACGCCGGATGCGCTGCTGCTCGACGTGGATATGCCGCTGATGGACGGCTTCGAGATCTGCTCGCGCGTCAAGCGGGTCAAGCGGCTGCGGGGTACGCCCGTGCTGCTCATGACGGCCCTCGACGACGACCACACCCGCGACCAGGCCAAGCTCGTCGGCGCGGACGACCTCGTGTACAAGCCCCTGAGCGGCAAGAACCTGCGCGGGAGACTCTCGCACCTGATCGAGGCCCGGCGCCCGCGCGAGACGGGCACGCCCTAGGAGAAGTCACGTGTTCCTGAGATTTGTCAAACTCACCACCTCCCTGCTGCTCGCGGGCGGCGTCGCGGCGGCGGGCGTCGGCGCCACCTACGCGACGAAGTGGGCGCGCGAGCTGCCCGACTACCGCACCCTCGACACCTTCACCTTTGGGGCCGAGACGCGCGTCTACGCCCGCGACGGCACGCCGCTGGGTACCCTCGTCCCCAAGATCGGCGAGCAGGCGGTCAGCCGCACCCTCGTCCGCCTCGACGAGATCAGCCCCTACATGACGGCGGCGCTGATCGCCAACGAGGACCGGCGGTTTTTCGAGCACTACGGCCTGGACCCCTACGGCATCGGGCGGCAGTTCCAGCGGGTCGCACAGGGCGAGGACGTGCAGGGCGGCTCCACCCTGACCAACCAGCTCATCAAGAACACCCTGCTCTTCGACGAGTACAAGCAGGCGCGCACCCCCGACCGCAAGGTCAAGGAGTGGATGCTCTCGGTGCAGGTCGAGCGGGCCTTCACGAAGGAGGAAATCCTCCAGAACTACCTCAACGCGATCTACTGGGGCGACGGCGGGCCGGTCGAGCTGTACGGCATCTACTCGGCGGCGCAGGCGTACTTCCGCAAGACGCCCAAGCAGCTCAGCCTCGCCGAGAGCGCCTACCTGACGATCCTGGTGCCGACCGCCAACCGTTACTTCGACTACGCGGCGGTGCGGCCCCTGATGAAGGTCCTGCTCAACCGCATGGTGGAGGACGGCTGGGTCACCCGCGCGCAGGCGGACGCGGCGTGGCGCGAGAAGCTCCAGCCGCGCGGCTGGAAGGTCGCCTACGCCGCCGACGGGACCCTCAAGGGCGCCAAGCTGGTGGACCGCTCGGCCAAGGAACTCAAGGCGGTGACGAGCACCCGCGCCCAGCACTTCGTGAGTCAGGTCGAGCAGGAACTCGTGCGCCGCTTCGGGCGCGACAAGGTGTACGGCTCGGGGGGCCTGCGGGTGTACACGACCCTCGACCCCAAGCTCCAGGATGCGGTGGAGACGGCCAGCCGCGAGGCGACCTCGCTGTCGTACCGGGGCTTTCCGCCGGGCGCGACGCTGGGCGCCACGATCCTCGACCCCTACACGGGCGAGGTGCTCGGGATGATCGGGCAGCGCATCGTGCCGGGGCAGCCTCTCCCGGACTGGAACAACGCCGCGCAGGGCCAGCGGCAGATCGGCTCGACCATCAAGCCGCTGCTGTACACGACGGCGCTCTCGACCGGGCTCGACCAGACCCACCGCGAGGAGGACAAGCCCGTCACCTTCCCCTGCGCCATCGGCTGCAAGGACGGCGTATACAAGCCCCAGAACTTCGAGGGCGCGACGACCTTCCGCAACATGACGATCCGGGAAGCGCTCGACCGCTCGCTCAACCTCGTGACGGTGCGGCTCGCGGACCGGATCGGGCTCCAGACCTTTTTCGGAAAGATCCGTGACCTGGGCATTCCGCCGAACGACGGCACCGGGCTCGCGGCGGCGCTGGGGGCGGTGGAGACCACGCCGGTCAAGATGGCCGCCGCGTACGCGCCCTTCGTGAACGGGGGGCTCTACCGGGCGCCGCGCTACATCACCCGGGTGACGACCGCGCGGGGCGAGGTGCTGTACGACGCGGCGAACGACCTCACGCGCGCCAAGCGGGTCTGGACGCCGCAGGTGGCCTTCCTGGGCCTCGACATGATCCGGGGGGTGGTGAACGACCTCAGCGAGCGCCAGGGCGGCCTCGCCACGCGGGCGAAATTCGGCGAGTGGCCGGTGGCGGGCAAGACGGGCACCTCGAACGGGCCCAAGGACTTCTGGTTCATCGGGACCACGCCGCTCTACACGGGCGCGGTGTGGGTCGGCAAGCAGCAGGGCGGCGAGATGCCCACCTCCTACTACTCGGGGTACGTGAACGCGCCGATCTGGCGCCGGATGATGGAGATCGCCCACGCGGGCAAGACGCCGACCGCCTTCGTGGAGCCGCCCGGCATCCTCTACGCGGAGGCACCCGACCCCGGCTACCTGCCCGGCGTGAAGATCGCCCGCGTCGATCCCCGCTACAACACGTCCACGACCGCCATCGAGCGCGACGCCCCGCCGCCCACCGTGTACCGCGAGGCGACGTGGCAGCCCGCCCGGGACTCGCGCACGACCGTGATCAGCGTGGACCGCACGACGGGCCGCCTCGCCACCGAGTTCACGCCCCCCGACCGGATCGAGCGGCGCCGGGTGTACCTCGAAGAACTCCCCGCCTACGCCCCCGACCCCAACCCCCAGCCCCTGCGCGACGAGAAGCCCGACCCCGAGGCGCTGAAGGTGGTGCGGGCCAAGCAGACGACGCCCAGCCCCAAGGCCGCCGAGCCGGACGACACGACGGCGCCCTGAGGACGAGACGGAGAGGAGGCTCCCCCGAGTGCGGCGGGAGCCTTCTGCCTTCTCACGCCCCTGTCACGCGGCGGTGAGGCCTGGGGCGGCATGATGCGGCCCATGAGACGCGCTCCCCTGCTCACGCTGCTGCTGGCCCTCGGGATTTCGGACGCCGGGGCGCGGGTGCGGCTGGGGGAGGTGCTGCCCCCCCACCCCTGGACCTCCGGTGAGCGCGAGGTCGTCGTCGTGTACTCGCACGACTGCGGCGACCTGGGCGAGTTGTGGGGGGCGGTGCTCGCGGCGGGGCTGCCCGTGCGGGCGGTGAACGCGGAGGACGTGCCCGCCCCGGCGCCAAAGGGGGTGAACGTCTGGCGCGGCCCGGAGGCGACCGCCTTCGCCCGCGCGCTGCGGGTGGGCGCCTACCCCACCGTGCTCCTCGTGCGGGAGGGCCGGGTGTTGAACGCCTGGGAGGGCAACTTTGGGGGCGATCTGGGGCTGGGGGGGCGGTGATGTTCTCCCTCTCCCCTTGCGGGTGACTCGCAGAGCCGCGGAGCGGAGGGTTGGGGTGAGGGGGCGTGTGACCAGCACCAACGCCAGCAAGACGCCCTGCCTCACTCCCTGCCGCGCCGCATGACGTTTGCGTTCACCCCCTCTGCTGCGCAGCTCTGCGAGTCCCAACCTCCCCCCTCAAGGGGGAGGAGCTAAAAACACCGTCTTCCTACTTGCCTTTCCGAGTAGGTCACAAGCAAAAACCAGAACTCTACTCCTCCCCGGGGACAGCCCGCCCTATGGCCCTGGGCTAGACTCGCCCCATGTTCGCCTCTCCCGGTGCCCCGTCCGTCACGGTGGCCTTTCTCGCGGGGCTGATCTCGTTCCTGAGCCCCTGCGTGCTGCCGCTCGTGCCGAGCTACCTCGGCGTACTGGGCGGGGCGCGGGCGCCGCTGGGGCGGGCGCTGGGCTTCATCCTGGGCTTCGGGCTCGTCTTCATCGCGCTGGGGGCGACGGCGAGCAGCCTGGGGGCCCTCCTCGCGCCGCACAAGATTCTGCTCGGGCGCGTGGCCGCCGCCTTGATCATCTTCTTCGGGCTGGTGATGCTGGGCGTGATTCGCCTGCCCGTGCTGATGCGGGACACGCGGGCGCTCGGCAACGCGGGAGGGTACGGCCCGGTCGCGCTGGGAGCGGCCTTCGCCTTCGGGTGGAGCCCGTGCCTGGGTCCGGCGCTGGGGAGCATCCTGGGCCTGGCCGCGAGCAGCGCCAGCCTGGGGACGGGGGTGGGGCTGCTCGCCGCGTACACGCTGGGGCTCGCCGTGCCCTTTCTCCTCGCCGCGCTGCTGTGGGACCGTCTCAACCTGCGGAGGTTGAACCGTTACGCGGGCGTGTTCGAGAAGGTCGGCGGCGCGGTCCTCGTCCTCGTCGGGGTGCTGATGCTGACGGGGCAGTTCACGCGGCTGGCGACCTTTTTCTACGAGGTGATGCCGGCGTGGCTGAGGGTGTAGAGGGACGGGTTGTAGGAGAGGATCAGCCCCCACAACCCATCCACGCCCTCCAGCTCCGCGACCTCTGGCTGAGGCTGGGCCGCGAGGTCATCCTGCGCGGCGTAACCCTCGACGTGCCGGCCGGAGAGAGCGTCACCCTGCTCGGCGAGAACGGGGCGGGCAAGACGACGCTGCTGCGCGTCCTCGCGTCGGGGCTGCGGCCCACCCGGGGCGAGGGGCGGGTGCTGGGCTTCGACCTGGGGGACGGGCGGGCGGTGCGCGAGTGCATCCACCTGATGCCGGTGGACGGCGGGCTGTACCCCGACCTGACTTGTACGGAAAACCTCGACTTCGCGCTGCGGATGCACGGGCAGAGAGGAAACGTAGCGGGAGGGCTGCGGCGGGTCGGGCTGGAGCGGGCTGCGGGCCGCCGCGTCCGCTTCCTGTCGGCGGGAATGCGCAAACGCCTCGCCCTGGCCCGCGCGCACCTTCTCGCCCGGCCCGTGACCCTGGTGGACGAGCCCTTCGCCAACCTCGACGAGGGGGGGCGGGAGCTGACCCTGGAATTGCTCGGCGACCTCGCTTCGAGAGGCGTGACGCTGGTGATCGCCGCGCACGAGCCGCACCTCGCACGGCGGGTAGCCCCCCGGGCGGTGCGGCTGGTCGGCGGGAAGGTCGAGGAGGACCGTGGAACGTAGGGCGTGGAAGACGGAGGGGGAGGCTCAACCCACCACGCCCCACGCTCCCCCCTCCACGGTCCGCCCGGCCCTCACCCTCGCCGCCAAGGACCTGCGGGTCGCCGGGCGGACGCGGGACACGCTGCTCGCCACCGCCTTTTTCGCGGGGCTGGTGCTCCTCGTGCTGGGGCTGGCGCTCGGCGGGGACGGCACGGCGCGGACTGTGGAGCAGACGGCGGGGGTCGCGGCGGGGGCGGTGTGGACGGCGCTCGCGCTCGCGGCGGCGGTGGGGGCGCAGCGGGCCTTCGCGCAGGAGCAGGAGGCGGGGGCGCTGGAGCAGCTCCTCCTCTACCCGGGGGCGCACGGGGCGCTGTACGTCGGCAAACTGCTGGGGGTGCTGGGTCCCCTCTTCCTCGTCGCGGCGTTCACCCTTCCGGCGGGCCTGATCCTCTTCGGGGCGGCGGGCGCGGGGCGGGCGGTGCCGTGGGGGGCGCTCGCCCTGGTGACCGCACTCGGCGTGATCGGCTTCGCGGCGGGGACGACTTTCTACGGCTCAATCACCGTCAACCTGCGGGCCCGCGAGGCGCTGCTTCCTGCCCTCGCCTTCCCCATCCTCGTGCCCGTGGTGATCGCCAGCGTCAAGGCGACTTCCCTCCTGCTCACGGGCGGGTGGACGCCGGAGGTCACGACCTGGCTGGTCTTCCTGGCGGCCTTCGACCTGGGAACGGTCATCCTGGCGACGCTGCTGTTCGGCTTCGCGGTGGAGGGGTGAGGTTGGCCGGGTACAGTGGCCCATGCCCACCGATGAGGCCAGCGTGGCCGCCGATGGTTTGAATCACCAACACACGACCGGGCCGCGCGGACACGAGCTGCTCGCCCTGCTCGAACGCGACCCCTCCGCTCGGCCCGACCACCTGAACCTCAACGGCTGCCACCTCCAGACCCTGCCCGAGAGTCTGCGCCGCTGCACGGGCGCGCGGGTCCTGAGCGTGTACGACAACGAATTGACGGCGGTGCCGGAGTGGGTGTGGAAGATGACGGGGCTCACGACCCTCAACCTGTCGGCGAACCGCCTGGCCGAGCTTGCCCCGGGGCTGGGCAGGCTGACCGGATTGCAGATGCTCGACCTCGGCCACAATGGGTTGAGCACGCTGCCGGACGTGCTCGGCGGGTTGCAAGAGGTGAGATTCCTGTACCTCAGCAACAACCGCCTGACCACGTTGCCCGACTCCCTGCGTCACCTGGGCTCGCTGCGCTACCTCAACGTCACCGACAACGCCTTGACTGCCCTTCCTGACTGGCTGGGCGAATTGGCGACCCTGGTAGAGTTTCGCGCGTACACCAACGCGCTCACGTCCCTGCCCGCCTCGCTGGGGGCGTTGGGCGAGCTGCGGGAGCTGCACGTCATGAACAACCGCCTGACCAGCCTGCCGCCCGAGTTAGGGAACTGCGCCCGGCTGGGCAAGCTGATGGCGCAGGGCAACGCCCTCACGACAATGCCCGAGGAGATCGGCAAACTCGGCGCCCTCACCGAGCTGGACCTGCGGTTCAACCACCTGACGGAGTTGCCCGCGTCGCTGGCCGAGCTGGAACACCTGCGCCTCCTCGATCTGCGGGCGAACGGGCTGACGGCGCTGCCGGAGGGGCTGGCCTTCCTCCCGAACCTGGAGAAACTAGACCTGCGCTGGAATCGCCTGACCTCGCTGCCCCCGGCGTTCCGGCGGCTGGAGGAAAGAGGGTGCCTGATCTATACGTGAGGGGCCCGTGGCTTGTCGCCTGTAGCCCGTAGACGGTCAAGTCCCCTTCCATAAGGTTACGAGCTTCCCGCCACCAGCAGCACCGCCCGTCCGTCGTGGTCCCCGGTCGTCTCGGCAGGTGTATCGAGGCGCGAGCCCATGTCCACGTACCCGGCCCGCCTGAACACGGTGCGGGTACTGAGCTTGTCGGCGAGGTCCTCGCGGGCAACCTGGAAGGAGCGGTAGGGGTGGCCGGGGCGGGGCAACAGGCGGACGCCTTCCAGGCTGAAGGCGCCCGTAAAGACGTACCCGTTCGTCACGGGAACGGGACCGAACATGCGCCCGTGGTTGTTGGGCACGAAGAAGGGGTCGTCGCTGAAGGCTTCGCCCGGTCCGGTGGGCAGCATGGAATAGAGCCTCCCGCCGACCTCCCCGAAATACCCGGTGCTGTGCCCACCCTTGGGACCGTACCCGGCGGCGTTCATCGCAGCCAGAAGGCGGACCGTGGCTTCCTCCGGACTCCGGGCCAAGCGGTCGATCAGGAGGACGTTGACCGGCTCGCGCAGGGTGCGCCCGCCGAGCCTCTCGCCGAGCCAGGTGGCGGGCACGAGGTCTTTCGTGATCATCCAGCGCCCGACCTCGCCTATGCCGGGCACCGTGACGGGCGCGCCCTCGGGGCGGTAGGTGGAGGGTTCGGGAAGGGGCGCGGCGGGGGCCGAGGCCGAGGGGGCGCAGGCGGTCAGCGTCAGGGCGGCGAGGGCCAGGGCAACGGTCAGGGGGCGGGCAGACTTCATAGGGCACCTCTTGGCTTTGCAGCTCCACGACTCCGGGGGAGGGCGGCGGGTTGAGAGCCTCACCGTACCCTATCCGCAGGGGCACTCCCTCTCCATGCGCCGGGGGGACACTCGCACTTGTCCCTTCCGCGCCAGGACGCGATTCTGTGGGCACGAGAGCACGCCGCACCCCCGGTCACGGTGACCTTCACGGGCGCGGCTCAGAATGGGGTCTGACATGAAACAAGATCGAGTCACGACGGGGCTGGGCGCCGCGACCCTCCTCGCCCTGGGGGCGGCGGTGGCGCTGGGCCTGAGCGCGCCCCTGGACGTCAACCAGGGCTCGCTCGTCCGCCTGATGTTCGTGCACGTGCCGACCGCGTGGCTGAGCTACCTCGCCTACGGCGGCACCGGCCTCTTCGGGCTGCTGTACCTGCTCACCCGCCAGCGCCGCTTCGACCGCCTGGCGCTGAGCAGCGCGGAGATCGGCGTGCTGTTCACGGCGGCGACCATCGTGGGCGGGATGCTGTGGGCCAAGCCGACCTGGGGCGTGTACTGGGTGTGGGACGCGAGACTCACGACCACCGCCCTGAGCCTCGTCGTGTACGGCGGCTACCTCCTGATCCGCACGCTGATCGACGACCCGGACCGCCGGGCGCGGGTGGCGGCGGTCGTGGGGCTGGTGGGCACCCTGTACGTGCCGATCAACTACATGGCGGTGGAGTGGTGGCGGGGCGTGCACCAGACGCAGACCCTCAAGCTGCTGGGCAAGATTCGCTTCGACGCCGCGCCCGTGTACGGGTGGGTGCTGCTGGCGGCGACGGTCGCCTTCTCCCTCCTGTACTTCTACCTGCTGCGCGTGCGGGCGACCCTCGCCGCCCGTGAGGAAGAGCGTGAGGAGCGCGAGCTGATGGGGGACCTGAGCCCGCTGGAGGTCGCCCGTGGATAAGTACGCCGCCTACGTGATCGTGGTGTACGTGGTGACCCTGCTGCTGCTGGGGGCCTACCTCGTGTGGATGTGGGCGCGGCTGCGGATGAACCGTGAGGAGGAGCCAAGGTGACCCTGCCCTCTCCCCTGCCGCAGGCGCGGCGGCGTAAGCGCAGCCCGCTGCCCACCGTCCTCGGCATCGTCGCCCTGGTCGCGCTGACGGCCTTCATCGCCTTCGGGAACCTGGGCAAGAGCCTGGAGTACTTCGTCACGCCGACCGAGTACGTGCAGCAGCGCGCGGAGCTGGAGGGGCGGCCCCTGCGGATCGGCGGCCTCGTGCGGGCGGTGCAGTACGACCCGCAGACGCTGGACCTGAAGTTCAACGTGACGGACGGCGGCGCGAGTTTCCCGGTGCAGTACCGGGGGGCGGTGAGCGACCTCTTCAAGGAAAACCAGGGGGTCGTGGTGCGCGGCGAGTTCCAGGGCAACACCTTCCACGCCTCCGAACTCGTGGTGAAGCACTCCGAGGAGTACCACGTGCCGCAGACGCAGGCCGAGCTCAAAGACCTGCTGCGGCAGAGCGAGTGAGGACTCGCGCCAGATGCTGAACCTGATCTCCTTCCAATCGAGCGCGCTCGGGGCGCTGGGGCAACTGGCCCTCCTGGCGGCCCTCGCCTTCACGCTGGGCGGCACGTGGCTCGCGGTCGTCGGGGGTCTCAAGGCCGACACCCGGGCGACCGAGGCGGCGCGGCGGGCGGTGTGGGCGGTCTTCGCCCTCGTGAGCCTCGCCACGCTGACGCTGATGGCGGCGCTGCTGGGAGACGACTTCTCGGTGCGCTACGTCGCCGAACACTCCATGCGGGCCTCACCGACCTGGGTGAAGGTGACGAGCCTGTGGGGGGCGCTGGAGGGGTCGATCCTGCTGTGGGCGTGGCTGCTCGCGGGCTTCGCCTTCGTGCTGAGCCTGACCCTGCGGCGCGACGCCCTGCGGCCCTGGGCGCTCGGCGCGATGTTCGTCAACCTGCTCTTCTTCGTGGGCGTGTGCGCGACGGTCGCCAGCCCCTTCACGCCCGTTTCGCAGGTGCTGACCGACGGGCGCGGCCCCAACCCGGCCCTGCAAAACCACTGGATGATGGCCGTC